>DBYF01000095.1 GCA_002310155.1 Mageeibacillus sp. UBA1193
AAAAGGAGCGTGCGAGAATGTTTGATTTTAAGTATTACACCCCCACAAAAGTGCTTTTCGGAAAGAATACGGAACTGAAGGTTGCTGACCTGATCCGTGAGTTCGGCGGAACCAAGGTCCTCATTCATTATGGTGGAGGAAGCGTCGTGCGCTCCGGACTTCTGCAGCGCGTGACCGATACACTCGATGCCGCGGGTATCGCTTATGTTACTCTTGGCGGCGCGGTTCCGAATCCGCATCTCGGTCTCGTATATGAAGGCATCGAGCTCTGTAAGAAAGAGGGCGTCGATTTCCTTCTCGGTGTCGGCGGCGGCAGCGCGATCGACTCTGCGAAAGCGATCGGTTATGGTGTCGCGAACGAAGGCGATGTCTGGGATTTCTATGACTATAAGAGACAGGCGAAGGGATGCCTCCCGCTGGGCGTTATCCTGACGATCGCGGCGACAGGAAGTGAGATGAGTGATTCTTCCGTTATCACGAAGGAAGAGGGCCTCGTGAAGCGCGGATACAGCAGTGATTACAGCCGTCCGAGATTCGCGATCATGAACCCGGAACTGACGATGACACTTCCGGATTATCAGACCGCCTGCGGTTGCACAGATATCATGATGCATACGATGGAAAGATATTTCACCAACGGCGGCAACATGGAGATCTCCGACGCGCTCGCTGAGGGCCTTCTCCGTACGGTAAAGAAGAATGCAGTTATTCTTCGTGACGATCCGAAGAACTATGACGCACGTGCCGAAGTTATGTGGGCAGGCTCTCTCTCTCATAACGGTCTGACCGGCTGCGGTAATGACGGCGGTGACTGGATGACACATAAGCTCGAGCATGAGCTCGGCGGCCTCTACGATGTTGCTCACGGTGCCGGCCTTGCTGCTGTATGGGGAAGCTGGGCAAGATATGTCTACAAGAACTGTCTCCCACGCTTTAAGAAGTTCGCGATCAACGTTATGGACGTTGCGGACGAGGGAACAGATGAAGAGATCGCGCTCCGCGGTATCGAGGCGATGGAGGATTTCTACAGATCCATCAACATGCCGACGAATCTCCGTGAGCTCGGTGTGAACGCGACGGAAGAAGATCTCGTCCTGATGGCGAAAAAGTGCGCGATCGGTGTCGGCGGAGAGATGGGTTCTGCCAGGGTTCTCGATGAAGCCGCGATGCTCGAGATCTATCGCGCGAGCATGTGATCTGGATTTACGGAGGAAAGTTCCATGAAAGTACTGATGCTGAACGGAAGTCCGAGAACGAGCGGTAACATCGCGCTGGCTCTTCATGAGATGGAAAAGGTCTTCGAAAAGAACGGCGTGGAATATGAGACGATTCTTCTCGGCAAGATGGATATCCGCGGCTGCATGGCCTGCGAAACTTGCCGAAAGACCGGCAAGTGCGTCTTCGACGATATCGTCAATGAGATCGCGATGAAGTTCGAGGAAGCGGATGGTCTGGTCATCGGATCTCCCGTTTACTATGGATCGGCGAATGGCACCCTGATGTCCGCACTTCAGAGACTCTTCTACAGCACGCACTTCGATAAGAGCCTGAAGGTCGGCGCAAGCGTCGTCAGCGCGAGAAGATCCGGATGCACGGCGACTTTTGATGAACTCAACAAGTTCTTCACGCTCTCGAATATGCCGGTCGCGACATCGCAGTACTGGAACAATATCTACGGATGGGAGCCGGGCGAAGGCGACGTCGATGACGAAGGGAAACAGGTCATGCGTGTCCTTGCGAGAAACATGGTCTTCCTCATGAAGAGCATCGCTCTCGGTAAGAAAGAGATCGGCCTTCCGGAGGAAGAGGACCGCGTCTGGACAAACTTTACCCGCTGACGGGGACGAGTGCTTTTCGGTCAGGACATCCTGATTGTGATAAAATACAAAGAAACACATGATGAGGAAATGAACGCATGTATTCTTACGTATTTTTCGACCTGGACGGCACACTGACCCAATCGGATATCGGGATCCTCGAGTGCGCCAAGCGAGCGCTCACGCACTTCGGTGTGGACATTTCGGATGCCGCAAAACTTAAGAAATTTATCGGACCGCCTCTGTACGTGTCCTTCCACGATGCCTACGGGCTCTCGGAAGAAGATACGGAAGAGGCGATCCGCATTTACCGGAAACATTATACGGAGGAGGGGATCTACCGGGCGCCGCTTTATCCCGGCATGATGGAACTCCTTTCTGACTTTAAGAAAGCGGGCGTCAAGCTCATGATCACTACCTCCAAGCCGCAGATGATGGCCGAGAAGGTCGCGAAGAATAATGAGATCTTCGATTTCTTCGACGGTATCATCGGCCCGGGCCTCGACGAACATGATCCCAGCAAATCGATACTGATCCGACGCGCGATGGATGCACTTGGACTTACCGATAACGATCGTGATAAGATCGTTATGGTAGGCGACCGTTTCTACGATATCGAAGCCGCTGCGGAAGTCGGTGTCGATTCGATCGGTGTGCTCTACGGTTATGGCGAAAGAGAAGAACTGGAAAAAGCCGGCGCGACGTATCTTCTAAAGGACGTTCCGGAGATGCGCGGGATCGTGATGGAATAAGAATAGAAGGTGACAGATATGCAGTTTGGTATGCCGACATTGATCGAGAACAGGACTCTTGCGGAGAACATCGCTCTGTGCAGTGAGCTGGGCCTTAAGTTCATCGAACTTAATATGAATTTTCCCGAGTATCAGATCGATAAACTCGAGGACACAAGTGCTTTTATCGAGGCGGCGGAAAAGGCCGGGATCTACTACACGATCCACCTCGACGAGAACATGAACATCGCGGACTTTAATCCGCTCGTTACCGACGCGTATCTGGAGACGACACGCAGAACTATCTCCGTGGCAAAAGCACTTCTCCCGCTGCGTGACCGCTTCGGTGACAAGAGCCAGCCCCTGACACTGAATATGCATATGCATCACGGGATCTTCATCACACTGCCGGACAGAAAGGTCCAGATGTACGACCGTGATTTCGATGTCTACATGAAGTCTTTCGAAAGATTCAGAACACTCTGTGAAGAGTGGATCGGTAGTAGCGACATCCGCATCGCGGTAGAGAATACCGATGGCTTCCGCGGATACGAGAAGAAGGCGATCGAGTATCTTCTTGAGAGTAAGTACTTCGGACTGACGTGGGATATCGGCCACTCGAAAGGCATGAAGGAGATCGACGTTCCGTTCATCATGGAGAACGAGGATCATCTCATCCATATGCATGTCCATGACGGAAAAGAAGACCCGCCGAAGAACCACCTCGCGCTCGGCGATGGTGAGATCGATATCGACGCGCGCCTTTCGACCGCGGAGAAACACAACTGCAGATGTGTGCTCGAGACCAAGACGATCGAGGCACTTCGCAAATCAGTAGGTGTTTTAAAGAATAGTAATAGAATGTAAATAAGAGGATTTCTGACACACAAAAAGAAAATTGAAGAAATTTTCAGATCGTGTGTCACATTTTTCGACGCCCGGCTGTATATAGGGTGAAAGGCAAAAAGCCTAAGCAAAAAACTTACAAGACAGAGAGGTAAAGAAAAATGAAAAAGTTAGCATCGATCCTTATGACAGTAGCACTTGTAGCCGCAATGACCGGCTGCGGTAAATCGACAGACACGACGAAGAAGCTCGAGCCGACCAAGGCATCGGTCGAGACACAGGCAGACATCACGAACGATAACGCGATCGTGAACCTGAAGAGCATGAAGAGAGAGGACGCACCGAATATGGTTGGAAAAGTAGGCGGATGGGATGGAAACATCGAAGACCTCGATATCAACAAGAACGCAGAAGCAAAGGCAGCTCTCGAGAAGGCGGCATCTGAACTGACCGGAATGAATTTCGAAGGCATCTACCTTCTCGGCAAGCAGATCGTATCCGGCACCAATTACTGCATCCTCTGCAGAGGCACAGCGACAGTTCCGGACGCGGTCCCGGGTTACTACCTCGTATATGTTTACGCTGATCTCCAGTGCAATGCGGAAGTGCTGAAGATCGACACTCTCCTCGAAGTTGAAGATCCGAACGTAGATGGTGGCTGGGGCGTAAACACCGGTGATCCGGCATTCGAGAACAACGCAGAAGTAAAGGCTGCCTATGAAAAAGCACTCGCAAGCATGGTGATCGCGGGTGGCGAGATGGAACCGGTCGCTTACCTCGGTATGCAGGTCGTCGGCGGATATAACTACCTGGTGCTCTGCCGAGTTAAGGCAGTCGCTGATGATCCTTCCACAGAACTTGCACTGGTAACTGTATATGTGGATCCGGAAGGCAACGCTTCGATCTCTACCGATGACATGAACTTCTCCGCACAGGAAGGCGAAGAGGAACAGGCCGAACAGTACGAGACTTCCAAGGAAGACGAAGAAGCATAACAGGAGAAATAAATGGAGCTCTGTGTACGACAAGTCATAGACATAGATCATTCCGGTACGGGGATCCTGCAGATATGCCGCAAGGCATATCTGCAGCTCGTACAGAGAGCTTGCGCACTCTTTTCGAGAAGATCAGAAGAGCAGGCGGTATCTGCTATCTCCGAAGTCCCGAGAAGAAAAGTGCTTTTCGGGAAGAAGGAAGAAGGCGTATCGGATCCGAAGAAGATCCAGGATCCGGACAAGTATCTCAGGGAGATCCTGGATAAGCACGGCAACCGCATCCTGCGACTGGCATACTCCTACGTGCATAACATGGAGGATAGTGAAGAGATCCTGCAGGATGTTCTTCTGAAACTGATAAGCTCCGCTCCGGAATTCGAGAGTAAGGAACACGAGAAGGCATGGATCCTCCGTGTTACCGCAAACCTTAGCAAGAACAAGATCGAATACAATAAACTCCGCGACACGGATGAACTGAACGAAGAACTCGTCGCTGAAAAGAAGGAGGACCTTTCCTATATCTGGGAGGCGGTGAAATCCCTTCCGGAAAACTACAGAGAAGTCATTCATCTTTTCTACGAGGAAGGTTACACCACCGACGAGATCGCGGATATCCTGGGAGAGAGCGGTGCGAATATCCGGACCCGCCTCAAGAGAGCCAGGGCGAAGCTGAAAGAAATCTTAAGAGAGGAGTACGATTTCGATGACTAAGTACAATGACATTATGAATAGAGTTGAACTTACCGACGAGATGCGTGAGCGCGTTCTGAAGAACGTAAAAGCTCAGGTAGATTCTAAGAAAACGGACTCTTCTTCTGAAACGGTGATCAAGCCTGTTACTAAGAAGGATCCGAACCGCATCATGCTGATGCGAAGCCTCATCGCTGCTGCAGTCTGCCTGGTCGTTGCCGGTGGAGTATTCCTTGCATGGAAAGTGGCGGGAAATAAGAAAACTACAACGACTTCCGGCACGGATCTGACACAGGATTCGGGTGTGCTCGCGAACGGAACAGATGATCTGACCGGCCAGACACTCGACAATATCGAAGGCATCAATCAGGCACTCGGTCTGAAGCTTTCTGACCTCACGACACTTCCGTTCAAACCGGATGGATCCACATATGTAGTGTACGGGAATGACGCGGTGATCACATACACCAGAGACATCGAGGATACTTGTGTGCTGACTATCTCCAAATCGAAAGATGGATTTGAAATGCTTGCTGAGAACTACTCGATTTCCAAAGAACTCCTTCAGGGCGATGGAACGAAAGTAGATCTCTATGGCGAAGAAGATGGCATGGGATATGCGATCTGGAAGTGTGGAGATTATTTCTGTTCGCTTCAATTCGGAAGCGCAGTCGAAGATGCTGTGTTTGAGAAGATCATCACGGAAGTGAACGGGATGCTCTGATACGGACGGATAGTTCTGAACGTTCCGTAGAGGATTTCAAACCAGCGGTATACGAAATCGAATTGCCTTTTCTATTCCTGTTGCGATACTATAGATGCATAAGAGAAAGTAAGCACGCCATATAAGATGACGAAGGAAGACTGAAGATATGCATCGTACACAGAAAGCATTAAGACAAGCTGAGCGCATTGGTGGTCCCGATGCGCTCAACTGTATTGCAGAGATAAATGAGAACGCTCTGGAGGAAGCACACTATCAGGGAAGAAAACCTTCGGAAGGATCCGGTCTTCCCGGAGAGCTTCTTCTTCGCGGAGTACCGATCGTAGTAAAAGATAACATCGATGTGCAGGGTATGCACACGACCGCGGGAAGTCTTGCCCTTGAAGATAACATCGCACTGTCCGACGCACCGGTCATTAAAAACCTGCGAAGACATGGTGCAGTTATTCTCGGAAAAGCAAACATGACAGAGTTCGCGAATTTTGTTTCACCTGATATGCCGGGCGGATACAGTTCACGTGGAGGAATGGTTCACCATGCGATCTCGAAGAAAGCGGATGTAGCCGGATCGTCAACAGGATCTGCAGTCGCGGTCAGCTCCGGAATCGTATCGATGGCGGTAGGAACAGATACATGTTTTTCTGTTATCTCATGCGCGAAGTTTAATGGTATCTGTGCACTCAAACCACCGGTCGGAACTTTATCTTCAGAAGGCATTATTCCTATCGCAAGAACACTCGACAGTGCAGGTCCGATGGCGGACACTTTTCTCGATACCCTACGCATGTACCGGGCGATGAGAGATGAGGATTTTCCGGATATCAAGAGGGCTTCTCTCGATAAACTCCGTATCGCTGTAAATACTACAAATCGGGATACTTTAGATAGAAGTGAAAATTCATTCATTGATAAAACCGTCGCGGATCTGAAGAAGTATGGAACAATCATTTCCGAAGTTTCCCAGCCTGTGGAAGAGAAGCTTTATACGATCATGAAATGGGAGTTTAAACCGATGCTGGAAGCGTATCTCCGCACCTCAACAGCATCCAGAAAAACACTTGCTGAGATCGTGAATTTCTATGAAGATAATCCGAAGAAAATGATGAAGTACGGTATCACTCATCTGCGCCGTGCACTGGATGAAACTCCTGGTGGCCTCATGGGAGAAGAATATCTCGAGACACTTCGATATAGAAAAAACAGGATCCCTGAAGTGCGAAATGAGATCGAAGATTTTGATGCTGTCATCATGACCGGACCGACGAGTGTGATGCACTTCTGCGGACTTCCATCTGTCACGATCATGGGAGCAGAAAAAGATAAGAATGGAGTGCGCCGTGGACTGATGATGTACGGCGCCGATGAGAAGAGATTATATGCTGCTGCACTGGCAGTGGAGAGACTGATACTTGGAGGTCTGGATACATGAAGATCGGTATTATCGGATATGGAAGCATGGGAAGAATGATCACTGAAAAGATCGCCGCATCCGGTGTTCTTAATGCGGGTGATATCTTCGTAGCTAACCGTTCGAAAGAGAAACTTCAGACCATTCCGGAAGGTGTGATCGTGTGTGAAAGTAATGCCGATGTGGCGAAGAATTCCGACATAGTTTTTCTCTGTGTAAGACCCATCGATCTGAAGAATGTTTTGTCTGAAATCGCATCAAGTCTTTCCACAAATTCTTTCGTAGTTTCACTGAATGGAAGTATCACTTTTGACATGCTTTCTAAGATCTTTTCAGGAAAGATCGCGAAGGTGATCCCGAGTGTCACTGCGGAGGTTGACCGCTCGCAAACTCTCGTCTGCTATAACGAAAAAGTAGAAGAAAAAGATAAGCAGGAACTCGAGAAATTACTTCGTACTTTCGGTAATGTAATTGAACTTCCGGAGACCGAAGTGGGCATGGGTTCTGAACTTGTCAGCTGCATGCCGGGATTCATCGCATCGATCTTCGATGTACTCTGCACATCCGCGAAAAAACATACATCAATTCCGGATGATCAGGTCGTGAAAATGGTGCTTCAGACAATGTGTGCAACCGGCGAATTAATGCTCAGTAAAGATATGTCTTTCGAAGATGTAGTCACGCGTGTCGCGACCAAGGGCGGCATCACGGAAGAGGGTACGAAAGTTGTCTACGAAGGCTTTCCGGATACCGCGGATCTTCTCTTCGAAAAGACACTGGAAAAGAGAAGATCGACTGCGGAAAAAGCGAAGAAATCTTTCGAGGAAGAATGACATGAATAACGCATACAAAATGATCCTTACCGATCTCGATCACACGCTTCTCCGTTCAGACGGAACAGTATCTGAACATACACTGGATGTACTAAGAAAGTGCAGGGAAGATGGAGCGAAACTTGCGATCGCGACCGCACGTTACTGGATCGGCGCGGAGCGTTATATCGATCTTCTGAAACCGGATTATGAGATCACGACAGACGGCACGCTTATTCACGAGGGTGATGCATGTATCTATAGCTGTGCTTTTTCCGTAGAAGACACCAATCAGATCGTGAAGGATATATTCGAAGTGTATCCTGAGGCAGAGATCACAGTGGCGACCGATAAAACGGTTCTCTGGAACAGCCTGCATATCTCAGAATCACCGCGGCTTTTTAAGGCAACCTACTGCGATTATTCAAAGCCGCTTACGTGCTCTGCGAATAAGATCGCCGTTGTTCTTCCGAAGAAAGAATTCGCGGAATCGATCGCGGAGAAAAACAACTGCAAGCTTCAGTGTTACCGCAATGAAGATATGTATGCTTTTCTTCCTATGTCTTCCGGAAAAGTGCAGGCGATACTTTCACTGTCAGAAAGAAGCGGAATACCTGTCTCTGACTTCGTCGCCTTCGGTGATGACCTAAATGACATTGAGATGCTGAAGACATGTGGCACCGGTGTCGCGGTCGGAAATGCGATCGACGAGGTCAAAGAGGTCGCCGATCACATCACTGCAACAAACGATCAAGATGGTGTTGCAGAATTCCTGATAAACCACTGACTTACTTGAGTGAAAAAAGTCTCTGAAAAAGTCTCTGTAGAAGTGCTTTTAGAGACGGATTTGGAGACTTTTGCGAAAAATCCCTCTTTTCGTCCCTGTAACACTACTTTCAGGGACGTTTTCAGAGATTTTCAGCAAAAATCCCTCTTTTCGTCCCTGCAGAGATGGTTTCAGGGACGTTTTCAGAGATTTTCGGCGAAAATCCCTGTAAAAGTCTCTGCAGAGATGTTTAGAGGGACACTTTCAGGGATTTTGGTAAGTGGAGCCGCGAATTCGATAATAGTCGCGAAATAATAGCAACCGCCGGAAGAAATTCTCCCGACGGCTGCCGAAGTTAGTAGGATGTAGGAAATAGATTCAAAGTTTTAAACTGTTCTTCACCAGACCGAGGAAGAGCGGGTGCGGTCTGTCCGGACGACTCTTGAATTCGGGGTGGAACTGTACGCCGACGAAGAACGGATGACCCGGAATTTCTACCGCTTCAACCAGGAGATTGTCCGGAGAAATGCCGCTGATGATGTCCTTCATCTGATCTCTGTAGATATTATTGAATTCATATCTGTGACGGTGTCTTTCGTTGATATT
>DBYF01000007.1:0-221 GCA_002310155.1 Mageeibacillus sp. UBA1193
ATGGAGATCGTTCAGGGTATCACAGAAGCTGCAGGCGAACTGAAGAGCCCGGTTATCCTCCAGGTTTCCAAGGGTGCAAGAGCATATGCTAACCACACCTATCTTGTAAAACTCGTTGAGGCTGCTGTAGCTGAGAATCCGGATATCCCGATCGCTCTGCACCTTGACCACGGTGATTCCTTCGAGCTCTGCAAATCCTGCATCGACGGTGGTTTCACATC
>DBYF01000007.1:306-527 GCA_002310155.1 Mageeibacillus sp. UBA1193
GGTACTCTCGCTGGTATCGAGGATGAAGTTGTTGTAGAGGCTGGTCACGAGTCCTACACACGTCCGGAAGAAGTAGAAGAGTTCGTATCCAGAACAGGCTGCGACTCCCTTGCTATCGCTATCGGTACTTCCCACGGTGCTTATAAGTTCACAGCTGAGCAGTGCACAAGAAACGAGGAAGGTATCCTCGTACCGCCGCCGCTCCGTTTCGACGTTCTCGA
>DBYF01000007.1:592-9780 GCA_002310155.1 Mageeibacillus sp. UBA1193
GTTAAGATGGTTAACCAGTACGGCGGTAACATGCCTGATGCAGTTGGTATCCCGGAGGAGCAGCTCCGTAAGGCAGCTACTCTCGCTGTTTGCAAGATCAACATCGACTCCGATATCCGTCTCGCTATGACAGGTAACATCCGTAAGTACTTCGCTGAGCATCCGGATCACTTCGATCCGCGCCAGTACCTGAAGCCGGCTCGTCAGGCTGTTAAGGATATGGTTGCTCATAAGATCCAGTACGTTCTGGGTTCTGACGGCAAGATCTAATCTTAGGATCAGTAAAGTCTTTAAAGAAGGCTGTGTCAGGGTTTTCCTGATACAGCCTTTTTCTTTATGCTGACCCTTGCTATTTGAAAAAATAAGTATGTTATAATCTAGTATGTATATGTATGAACTGAAAACAGGAGGCGATACCTGATATGAGTTATATGCCGGCAAAATCACCGAGAACCGGTGGTGGCAATCCGAAAAGAACAATGACGGCGCAGCTCCGTGCGCTGGGTAATACCGTAGCAGTTCTGGCTACAGTTTTCATGGTCCTTCTCGTTGCTTTCGTATGGATGGTGACAGCGATCAAGAAGAAGTCGAATAAAGCGGTTATTGAAACGACCATAACCACAACGACCGCGGCGATCACAGAAAGTGAGACGACGCCTCCGGAGAGCGAGACGACCGAGCCGACAACTGAAGCGACAACTACTGCTGAACATGCTTCTTTCCCGGAAGGAACGAAGCTGATCGCACTGACCTTCGACGACGGTCCGTGTGAGTTCACTCCGCAAGTGCTGGATACTCTGGAAAAGCACGGAATCCCTGCAACGTTCTTCCTGCTGGGACAGAATGTTACCGGTACGGATCCACAATTACTTCAGCGTATGCTTGATCTGAAATGTGAGATCGGTAACCACACATGGAGCCATACGGTCCTTTCCAAGGTCGATGAGAATAAGGCTTACGAAGAACTGCAGAAGTGTGACCAGGCGCTTATGGATAAGATCGGACAGAAGGCGACTGTCATCCGCCCGCCGCAAGGTGCCGGATTGGCCAATCCCGGTCTTCTAAAATACGCGCTCGAGCAGCGTGAGTTCTGCATTAACTGGAATGACATCAGCTGTCCGGCAGACTGGCAGAAACCGGCGATGGGAGATGCCCATTACACTGCCCAGCATGTTATCGATAACGCCAGCAGTTATGACTGTGTTCTTCTCCACGACTCCCATAAGTCCACGGTGGAATCTCTCGATGAGATGATTCAGGGACTGAAGGATAAGGGCTATGTCTTCGTGACTGTAACGCAGCTTCTTGAGGCAACTTCCGATAAGATCGGAATCGAAGAAGCACGGAAGCAGGGCTGGACAGATGCGGTGGAAGCTTATCCGGGAGGCCCGGTCTACGGCGTACGTTACGAGTATTCCAGCAATAAGTATTTCTTCGGAAAGAAATCCTATTAATGGTGAAAACTTGAAACCAATGGAAAAGGGCTGCACAAGGTGCAGCCCTTTTTGTATTTCAATTAGTCGGAGCAGGAGAAAAATGATCAGGTGTTTTCGAGCTCCATATACTCGGCATACATCGCTTCGAGCTGTTCACTGTTCTTGCTGTATTTCTCGTAGTCTTCCGGAGAGGTGTCTTTGCCGAAAGAAGCTTCCAGAGTTTTCTGTTCTTCTTCCAGTTCGGCGATCGTTTTCTCGAGATAGCGGATGCGTTCTTTTCTCCTGGCGATCTCTTTTCTCTCCTTGGCGCGGTTTACGACCGGCTGACGGGAAGAGGTGTCGGAAGCCGCGGCTTTCTCTGCTTCGCGGCGGGCTTTATCTGCCTGCCTCTGCTCGGAAAGCTCCGCGGAACGGCGGGCTTCTTCGTCTTCGATATAGGCTCTGTATTTCTTTCTGTAGTGCTCGTACTTATCCATCACATCGACGCGTTCTCCGAAGAAACCGAGAATGGTGGTCGCGCACTTCTCGATGAAGTAACGGTCATGGCTGACGGCGAGGATCGCGCCGTTGTATTCTGCAAGTGCATCCTCGAGTACTTCTCTGGATTCGATGTCGAGATGGTTCGTCGGCTCATCGAGGAAGAGGAGCTCCGGCTTTTCTTCGAGGAGGCAGCAGAGGTATACACGGGAACGCTCGCCGCCGGACAGTACGGAGATCTGCTTATACACATCGATATCGCGGAATCCGAAACGCGCGAGGAGATTTCTCGCGGCTGTTTCACCGAGCTCGGAACGGTCCATGAGTTCCGAGAGGATCGTCTTCGTCTCATCTTCGAAAGGAACGAACTGGCCCATATAGCCGATCCGTGAAGAACCGCTGACGAGAACATCTCCGTCGAAGTCTCCGATCCGTCCGAGAAGGAGGGAAAGGAGAGTGGTCTTGCCGCATCCGTTCGGTCCGACGAGGAATGTCTTGTCGGAGGCCTTGATCTCGAACGTTACGTCCTGGAAAAGCACTTTCCCGTCGGGGAAGATCTTGCCTACGTGTCTGGCCTCGAGGAGTTTCTTATCAGGATCTCCGGAACGCTCTTCGGGCATGAGCTTGAAGCTCATGTGCATCGCGCCGCTTGCGAGTTTCTTTTTCTCCTGCGCGAGACGGTCTGAAAGCTTCTCCACGACTTTCTCTCTGGCGTGATAGCCCGAGATGTTTCTATGGGAGAGCATGGTCTGTGTGACACCTTCCTGGCGGACAAGTTCTTTTTCCAGATTCGCCACGAGACGGCTCTGGTCCTCGAGGAAGTGTGCTTTCTGCTCTTTATATTCGCTGTAGTTTCCGCGGTAAGCGGTGATGGTGCTGTTCTCTAGTTCCAGGACCTTCGTTACCGTGCGGTCGATAAAGTATCGGTCATGCGAGATGAGAAGGACAGCGCCGCCGTAGGAACGGATGAATCCCTCGAGCCACTCGAGTGCGTCGGTGTCGAGGTGGTTCGTCGGCTCGTCGAGAAGAAGGATATCCGGACGCGACACGATCAGGCGTGCAAGACAGATGCGCATCTTCTCGCCACCGGAGAAACTACTGATGTCTCTTGTGTAGTCGATGTCGGTGAGGCCTAAGCCCGCGAGGGCAGCCTTCATTCTGGGCTCATAGTCATAGCCACCGAGTGCTTCGAAGCGGGAGGTGAGCTGTTCGTATGTGCGAAGGAGAGACTGGGATTCGGCAGCGTCGGCCGTGGCCAGCTTGAACTCTGCTTCACGCATCTTATCTTCGATATTCTGGAGTTCTTCCGACACGAGGATATTTCCTCCCATGTCGAGCTCCTCCATGTTCTGGGTGAGGTATCCGGCGATGGCAGTTCCGTGATGGAGGATCTCGCCTTCGTCCGGTTTGACGTCACCCCGGATCATCTTGAAAAGGGTAGACTTGCCCGTGCCGTTGTTGCCGATGAGCGCGATCTTATCGCCGCGCTCTATGGAAAAAGAGACGCGGTCAAGCAACAGCCTGGAATGGTAAGACTTGGATACTTTGTTTACCGATATCAGAGGCATGGACAGATGTGTTCCTTACGATTTCCCCGAATAGATTATTTGAACGGGCTGGTAATGATCTCGTGTCCGCAGTAGATGCAGCGGTCAGCCAGCTTGCCGTTGTTCTGAAGTGGAACGTGGCAGTAAGGGCAGAGGTCGGCTTCCGGCTTCTCGCCGTCTTCCAGAGCCTTCTTCTTCGCCTTCTTCTCGTTGTCGAGATCCGTGATGGCCTTGATCAGGTCCTCATCCTGGAATCCCTTCTCCTTAAGAAGGTTCCACATTGCTTCCGTCAGAAGGTCCAGTCTCTCGACTTCGCCCTGAAGCTGAGCAATCTCTTCACTGACTTCGTGAATTCCACTATTGGTGGGTGTACGGTTATATTGATTCGAATTATTCTGCAAAAGCGAAAACTTACTCATGGATCAGTCTCCTTCTCAGGGTGGTTATAGAAGCATTATAACATAGAAAAAAGAAGTAAAGAATTCTAAACAATCCTTACTGTTTCTTTCTTGCGTCATGATCGTTTTGCAAGTAACATTAAACTATAGATCTGTATGGAAGGATGGGACTCTATATGGGTATGACGATGACACAGAAGATCCTTTCGCATCACGCGGGAAAGACGGAGTGCGCTCCGGGCGACCTGATCGAGGCGGATCTTGATCTGCTTTTAGGAAACGATATCACTACGCCCCCTGCCATAGATATTTTCGAAAAGAACGGCTTCGGTTCGGTATTCGATCAGAATAAGATCGTGCTGGTCCCGGATCACTTCGCGCCGAATAAAGATATCAAGTCTGCGGAACAGTGTAAGCGCATGCGTGATTTTGCAAAAGCACAGGGCATCCGCTACTACTACGAACAGGGTGAAGAAGGCATGGGCGTCGAGCACGTCATCATCCCGGACAACGGTCTTGCGAGACCGGGTTACGCCATCATCGGCGCAGACTCCCATACATGCACATACGGCGCGCTCGGTGCTTTTTCCACGGGCGTCGGATCGACGGATCTCGCCTGCGCGATGGCGGCAGGAAAGACATGGTTCCGTGTACCGGAAGCCATCAAAGTCGAACTTCTCGGCAAACTGAATCCCTACTGTTCCGGTAAAGATGTCATTCTCTATCTCATCGGAAAGATCGGCGTCGACGGTGCACTCTACCAGTCGCTCGAGTTCGCCGGGGAAGGAGTTAAGTCTCTCTCGATGGCGGACCGTCTGACCGTGTGCAATATGGCGATCGAGTGCGGCGCGAAGAACGGTATCTTCCCGGTCGATGAGAAGACGATGGAATATCTCGATTCTCATGTGGAGGGCGGATATAAGGAAGCACCGGACTGGCTATTCCCGGACGATGATGCGGAGTACGCGCAGACCGTGACGATCGACCTTTCGGAAGTATCCCCGATGGTATCGTTCCCGCATCTTCCGTCGAACACACATGCAGTAGGTACATTCGGAGAAATTAGAATCGATCAGGTCGTGATCGGCTCGTGCACGAACGGCCGTCTCGAAGATATGCAGAAAGCAGCCGCAGTCCTGAAAGACCGTCATGTAGCGGACGGTATCAGAGCCATCATCCTGCCGGGCTCCCAGAGAGTCTATAAGCAGTGCCTGACAAGCGGTCTTCTCGAGATCTTCGTAGATGCAGGATGTGTCGTCTCGGCACCGACCTGCGGACCCTGCCTCGGCGGACATATGGGTGTCCTTGCCAAGGGTGAGAAGTGTGTCTCCACCACGAACAGAAACTTCGTCGGACGTATGGGACACAAGGAATCGGAAGTCTATCTGGCCGGCGTGGAAGTCGCGGCGGCATCCGCGGTCCTCGGATACATCGCGAGCCCCACGGACCTGAAATAAGAGAAAGAAGGGAAAGCGCATGATTTTTTCCGGCAAAGTGATCAAGTACGGAGCGAACGTCGATACTGACGTCATCATTCCCGCACGTTATCTGAACACATCCGTCAAGGAAGAACTGGCGGCGCACTGCATGGAGGATCTCGATCCGGATTTCAAGACGAAAGTCGAAGCCGGCGACATCATCGTCGCGGGATCTAACTTCGGCTGCGGATCTTCAAGAGAGCATGCTCCTGTCGCCATCAAGGCGAGCGGCATCTCCTGCGTGATCGCGCCTTCCTTCGCGAGGATCTTCTATCGGAACTCCATCAACACCGGCCTTCCGATCATGGAGTGTCCGGAGGCCGCGGAAGGTATCAACGACGGTGATAAGATCGAAGTTAATACCGACAGTGGAGAGATAAAAGACATCACGACCGGCGCGGTATATAAGGCGAGTGCTTTTCCCGCATTCATCGGAGAGATCATCAGCTCCGACGGACTGGTCGGATATACGAAATCTAAACTCAGCAAGTGAGGTGAACGATATGGCAATGTTTAAGATCGCGGTCATCCCCGGCGACGGGATCGGACCGGAGGTGACATCCAGCACCTGTGATGTGCTCCGCGTGGTAGCGGAAAAAAGCGGACACGAATTCTCCTTTACGGAAGTTCCCGCGGGCGGCATTGCCATCGACACCTATGGCGAACCTCTGCCGGCTGAATCGCTCCGTGTCGCGAAAGAAAGTGACGCGGTACTTCTCGGCGCGGTCGGCGGTCCGAAGTGGGATAACCTCCCCGGAAAGTCACGCCCCGAAGCGGCGCTTCTCGGTCTTCGAAAAGAACTCGCCCTCTACGCGAACCTGCGTCTGGCGATCCTGTTCCCTGAATTAAAAAGTGCGAGCCCGCTGCGTCCGGATCTGGTCGAAAACGGTGTCGATATCCTGATCGTCAGAGAACTGACCGGCGGAATCTATTTTGGTAAGAGAGGACTCGAGAAATCGGATGAGTGCCTCCCGGATGGAACTCCGAAGGGCATGGAAGCTTTTGACGTTGAGACCTATAGTGAAGCGGAGATCGAGCGTATCCTCCGTGTCGGTTTTACCTCCGCGATGCAGAGAAAAAAACAGCTCACGGTCGTCGATAAGGCGAATATCCTCGAGACATCAAGACTCTGGAGAAAGGTCACTGAGCGCATCGCGCCCGAGTATCCTGATGTCTCCTATGAATTCATGTATGTAGATAATGCATCGATGCAGCTGCTGCGCCGCCCGGCGTCGCTGGACGTCATCGTCACGAGCAATATGTTCGGCGATATTCTCTCGGATGAGGCCGGCATGATCACCGGTTCCATCGGCATGCTGCCGTCGGCGTCTCTCGGTACACCGGGAACTCCGGGCATGTACGAGCCGGTCCACGGCTCCGCGCCGGATATCGCAGGAAAAGGTATCGCCAATCCTCTGGCGACGATCCTGTCTGCGGCCCTGATGCTCCGCTATTCCCTCGGACTTCCGGAGGAAGGGGAGAAGATCGAGAAGGCGGTATCCGCTGTACTCGCGAAGGGTTACCGTACTGCCGACATCGTAGAGGCGGGATCCGGTGATATCCTTTCCACGAAGGAGATGACGGAGAAAGTCATCGAAGAGTACAGAAAACTCTAAGTTCCATTGTTCACGGAATATCCATTTTTGACGGTTATACTGGAATACGTAAAAAAGGTTTAGGAGAGATCCGACATGAGTAAAAAGACTTTGCTGGCGGTCATCGACCTGGGGTCTTTGTCCCTGAGACTGAAGATCTTCGAACTGGGCGACAAGACGGTGCCGAAGGAGATCGAATCAGTCCGTAAATATCTGTCATCCGCATCACGCGCATACTCCGAGGGCGTTATCCCGCCGCCGATGGCCGGCGAGATCGTCGAGGTGCTCTCCGGGTTTGCTGATAAGATCAGAGAATACAAGATCAAGGAAGTCATCTGCGTCGCGACGAGTGCTTTTCGCGAGGCAAGTAACCGCGCGATGGTCATCGAGCAGATCCGTGTCCAGACCGGCATCAAGGTGACGGTCCTCGATAACGCGCAGGAAAGATATTTCCATAACCTTGCCGTCAAAGAGAGCCAGCCGAATTTCGGCAAACTCGTGACCGAGGGCACCATGGTGCTCGACATCGGATCGGGCAGTATGCAGGCCACGCTCTACGATAAGTCGGATCTCGTTTTCTCACAGAATACACGTCTCGGATCGCTCCGCGTAAGTGAGCTCCTGTCGGACCTCGCGAAGCAGACGACGCACTACACCGAAGTTCTCGAGGAATATATCTCACAGGACCTGGCGGAATACCACGCGATCGAGCCGAAGAATATCAAGTATAAGAACCTCATCGTTTTCGGAAGTGATATGGGCTTTATAAAAGCACTCGCCGGGCAGTCCGCGCGCGAATACTGTTACCTGAGCAGGGAACAGTTTGACGCGCTGGTAGCTGACCTTCTGCATATCTCTCCGGAATCACTTGCGAGAAAACTCGACATCAAGCCATCGACGGCACCACTCCTTCTTCCGACCGCGCTCATGGTCAAGAAGATGCTCGACTACATGGGCGTCGAGGGCGTACATATGCCGGACGCATCCCTGACCGAGGGCGTCATGTATGGCTACGCGTGGCGCCATAAGCACTACGATCTGGTGCTCGATCCGCAGCAGGATCTGATCTCCGCGGCGCGTCATGTGGCGAAGAGATATAAGTCTGAAAAGAAGCACATCAACTTCGTTGAGGAAGCATCGATGGCGATCTTCGACGCGACGAAGAAGATCCATGGCATGCATGATCGTGAGAGAACGCTCCTTCGTGTAACGGCGCTTCTCCACGAAGTCGGAAAGTTCATCAATATCGCGAACCCGAATCCTTCCACATACAGCATCATCGACCGGACCGAGCTGATCGGCATGTCCGAGCAGGAGAGAAAGATCGTGGCTTTTGTCGGAAGATACTATACCGATCCGAAGTTCTATCAGGACGCGAGATACGCCGAGATCACGACCGAGGAGCAGGTGCTCGTCAGTAAACTGACGGCGATCCTGCGTATCGCGGACGCGCTCGATGCGTCGCACCGACAGAAGCTCCGTGAGATCACCGTGACCATGGGCGCCGAGGGGCTTATCATCTCGGGCGATACCATGTATGACATGACCTATGACAAGTGGTTCTTCGAGAGCCACACCGACCTTTTCGAACAATTCTTCTCAGTGAAGGCATCCTTACGTGTCCGGAGGCAGATCAGATGAGTACCAAGAAAGATACAAGCGCGAAGAAAGAAGTAAGCTCGAAGAAAGACACGAGCACGAAGAAGGAAAAGAAGGAGAAGAAGCTCCAGGGCGTCAGCACCGAGGTCGCCAGATCCGCGATGGATAATGCCGACATCGAGTCTGACTCGACGCGTTATTTCAACCGTGAGCTCAGCTGGCTGGAGTTCAATAACCGTATCCTTTTCGAGTCCCGTGACACGAAGAACCCGCTTCTCGAGCGTCTCAAATTCCTGTCGATCACGGCATCGAATATGGACGAGTTCTATATCGTCCGTGTCGCGTCCCTTCGTGACCTTCTGAGCGTCAAGTACGATGAACTGGATATCTCCGGAAGGACAGTCAAACAGCAGCTTCAGGAGATCGACGATAAGGCGAGATCCGCGATGGCGCTGATGTACTCGACCTACACACGTTCGCTCGTGCCGTCACTGAAGAACCACAATATCTTCATCAGCGATTACAAGGATCTCGATGATCACGCGAAGGAAGTCTGCGATGACTATTTCCGCTCGACACTCTATCCGATCCTGACACCGATGGCGGTTGATGCCTCGCGTCCGTTCCCCTTGATCTATAACCGACAGCTCAACCTCTG
>DBYF01000007.1:9814-23008 GCA_002310155.1 Mageeibacillus sp. UBA1193
GGCAAGGTCATCGAGCCCGGCTACCGCTTCGCGACACTTCAGGTGCCGACCGTTGTTCCGCGTCTTTTCGAAATGCACTTGTCCACGGGCATTTGCTTCGTGCCGATCGAGGGGATCATCCAGGCGAACCTCGCATCACTTTTTGTCGGATCAACAGTACTTGCTTCCGGTTTCTACAGAGTTATGAGAAACGCCGATCTTGATATCGACGAGGATGAGGCAGAAGACCTTCTCAAGGAGATCGAGGAGCAGGTCAGAAAGCGCCGCTTCGGTGAGATCATCCGCATGGAAGTAAATGACGAACTCGACCCGAGACTTCTGAAACTTCTGACAACGTCCCTTAAGATCTCGAAGAAGGATGTATTCTCTGTCGGCGGTCCGATCGACCTTACTTTCCTCATGAAGGTCGTCGGCAAGATCAGCGATGATTTCCCGGAACTGTGCTATCACTCTTTCCGACCGGCGAAGCCGAAGATGTTCCCGGAGGGAATGAATATCTTTGACGCGATCCGTCAGAAGGACAGACTCGTGCATCACCCGTACGAGTCCTTCGATCCTGTCGTGGAATTCGTGCATCAGGCGGCCGTCGATCCGAAGGTCCTCGCGATCAAGCAGACCCTCTACCGTGTATCGAGCAGTTCGCCGATCATCAAGTCTCTCGCGGAGGCGGCACAGAACGGCAAGCAGGTCATGGTACTTGTTGAGCTGAAGGCGAGATTCGACGAAGAGAACAACATCAACTGGGCGAAGATGCTTGAGAAAGCAGGCTGCCATGTTATCTATGGTCTCGTGGGACTNNAAGACCCACAGTAAGATCACGCTCGTCGTAAGAGACGAAGAAGACGGTATCCGAAGATATCTGCATCTGGCGACCGGTAACTATAACGATATCACCGCGAAGATCTATACCGACATCGGACTCTTTACCGCGTCCGAGACATTCGGCGTAGACGCTTCCGAGTTCTTTAACACGCTTTCCGGATTCTCGGAACCGCCGGAGTGGAGAAGACTCATCCCGGCTCCGACGAAGATGAAGAACTATTTTCTCGGCAAGATCTCTCAGGAAGCGAAGAATGCGAGAGCCGGAAAGAAGAGCCGCATTATCGCGAAGATGAATTCGCTTGTTGATGCGAACATCATCGACGCGCTGTACGATGCGTCCTGCGCGGGCGTGAAGATCGACCTGATCGTCAGAGGTATATGCTGTCTGCGTCCGGGTGTGCCGGGCCTTTCCGAGAACATTACGGTACGCTCCATTACCGGCAGATTCCTCGAGCACTCACGCATCTACTACTTCTACAACGAGGGCCAGGAAGACATCTATCTGTCCTCCGCGGACTGGATGCCGAGAAATCTCATCCGCCGCGTCGAGCTCCTGTTCCCGGTCGAGGATCCGGACTGCAAAGCCCGCGTGATGGAGGTCCTGGATGTGGAACTGGAAGATACTGTACGCTCCCACTTCCTGGATTCGGACGGAAGTTACCATAAATTGGACCTCCGTGGAAAGAAAAAGCTTGACAGTCAGGAAGAGCTCCAGCAGAATTAAGCTCAATCAGTGATGCAGGAGAAATGACGTTTGCATCGAAAAATGCAGAAAGAAGAGAGCGCGTGGCAAAGAGACTAAGTAGAAACAGAGTGTTCCTGGGAATTATGACGTTCATTACGGTGGCTCTTCTGATCCTGACCGTAGTTGGTCTTGGCATATTTCGGTCTCAGACACAAAGATATAAAGCTTCCGGCATTGAAGATTATCAGACTTATTCCAGACATTTCGTTTTTATCGGGAATGACAGTGATAGCCGTGTCTCGGAGAGCCTTTACCAGAAGTTGCGCGAATACGGGCTTCAGAATGACTGTTATGTGGAACGGGCGGGAGATAATCTTGCGGCAGAGTATTCGAAACAGGAACAGATGGATATCGCGATCCGGTCCGATGTGTCCGGTATCATTCTGGAGGGAGACAATTCTGAGGAAACGGTCCGGCTTGTGAATCAAGCATCCGAGTCCGGAATCCCGGTCGTTACTGTTATGGCAGACGTTCCGGATTCGAAGCGTGTCAGCTTCGTTGGCATGAACAATTACAGCGCCGGAATCAAGTACGGCAAGCTAATTCTCAGTATCTCCGAGAGAGTGGAAGAAAAATGTACAGCTCTGGTTCTTATGAACGCCGAGGGAAATAGTAATGAGAATACGCTATATGCTGCGATACAGGAAACGCTGAAGTCGACGAGCATCCAGATCGAGTCTGCGGTGATCGATTCAGCGTCCCCGTTGAGCGCAGAGGAGAAGATAGCAGATGTTCTGGATAAATACGAATCGCTCCCGGATATTATTGTCTGCTTAAGTGATATTAATTCCCGGTGTGCTTATCAATATATCGTTAACAAGAATGCGGTAGGAAATACGACGATCATCGGCTTTTACGACTCTCCGTCGGTCCTTCGTGCCATCGACAGAGGTACATTGGAGGCTACTTTCAGTGTAGATACTGAAAAGGTCGCGGTTTATTGTGTGGATGCTCTGAACGAATACCTCGACAAAGGAAATGTCAGTGAATACTTCAGCACGGACTATATCTTTATGGATAAGAAGAACGTAAAGCAGTATCTTGCGGACGTGAGCGGAGAAGGAACGAAAAATGAGACGAATTAGGCAGTTCCTTTCCCGAGTAAAGATCAGGCAAAAACTGATCATCGTATTTCTGGCAACATCCATGATCGCTTTGGGTGTAAACCTTTTCGTATATATCAACCTGAACACGATGCTTGAACGAATTGATGCGGTTTACTCAACTAATATCAATCTCAATAAACTTTCCGATGATGTTAAGAATGTTCATGCAGGACTTACGGGATATTTGGAAACAAAGGGTACGGATGATCTTGAACTGTATTACCGGTATTCTCAGGAGATCGCTGAAGAAATAGAAAATCTGAATGATCAGCCAACGGATAATGCTTTAAAACTCGGGGAACGCAATGTCCGCAATCTGAGTAAAAACTATCTGGCAACAGCTGAAAAGGCTATTCGAGGAAAGAGAGCCCGTAATGTTGAGTTATATACCCGATTCTACAACGAATGTTGTGAGTCTTTCGAATACCTTAATACGTACATTTACAGTTTGAATAATGAGACTTTCCGGACGAATTCTGAAAGCTTTAACACGATGATCAATTCTCTTCATTATTCGCAGATCCTCTGCCTTTCTATTTTCATCATCGTGTCTTTGATGAATGTCCTTCTTATCATTCTTCTTACGAGTACCATTACAAGACCGCTGACAAACCTGTCTGAAAAAGCAAAAGAGATCTCATCCGGAAACCCTGAGAACGTTGAGCTTCTCACAATCGAATCGAATGACGAAATCGGGCATGTGACGCGGGCCTTTAACCGTATGCTTGTCAGTATTAAGGAATATATCGGGCGGATCAGAGAGCAGATGGTCACTGAGAGTGCCATGAAAGAAAAGAGCCTGCTGATGGAGAACCACTTGAAGGACGCCCAGCTCAAGTATCTTCAGGCACAGATCAATCCGCATTTCCTCTTCAATACACTAAATGCCGGCGCGCAACTGGCTATGATGGAGGATGCGAAACGGACTGGTGACTATATTCAGAACATGGCTGATTTTTTTCGGTATAATGTTAAAAAGGATAATAAAAAGGTCAGAATTGCTGAAGAAATCGAATTGGTGGACAGCTACATATATATTATGAACGTTAGATTCTCCGGCGAGATTTCTTTCAGTAAGAAGATCGATGAGTCACTTCTTGATGTAATCGTTCCGAGTATGATCCTTCAGCCGATCTTTGAGAATGCAGTGAAGTACGGGATCAATAATCTGGATGAAAGATCTATCGAGATCGTTCTTTCGCTTTACAAAAAGGACCAGTTCGCATGTGTTGAAATCCACGATAACGGAAAGGGCATGGATCAGAAAATCATCGATCAGCTTCTCTCCCGTCAGCCACTCGAATATTCGAAGAAGCCGGATGATGAGAAGAGTGTGGGATTGGCAAACGTAATCGCGAGACTGGATATCTTTTTTAACGGAAAAGAGAAGTTTGAAATCAAAAGTGCCGAGAATCAGGGAACAAGTGTAATAATAAGTATACCGAGGCGGGATGAAACATGTATAGAGTAATGCTGGCAGATGATGAAGGAATCGTAATCGATTCTCTGAAATATATTATTGAGAAAAGCTTTCCCGGAGAGTGTGAGATCGAGACGGCTAAAACCGGAAGAAATGTCATTGAACTGGCGGAGAGTTTCCGTCCGGACATTAGCTTTATGGATATTAAGATGCCGGGGATCAATGGTATCGAAGCGATCCGCGAGATTCAGAAATTCAACAGTAAAACCGTATTTATTGTGCTTACGGCATATGACAAATTTGACTATGCTAAAGAAGCGATCAATCTTGGAGTCCTCGAATATGTCAACAAGCCGTTTGACAAAGAGAAGATCGAGACTGTCCTTAGAAAAGCGATGGACGAGGTGGACAAAGAAAGAAATTCCAGACGGGAGAAACTGGAAATCAAAGAGAAGTTTGAGACGATCATGCCGATTATTGAGACCGGACTGATCCAAAATCTTCTGTTCCACACCCACTTTCAGAAGGATATTGATACGTATAGATCACTTCTGGGAATTATCGGTAAATATGCGTACATGATGGTGATCGTTAACGATGGGGATCTGCCGGAGAACCAGATGCGGGGCGCAGTCGCTGCAAGTCTTGAACTCCAGAAGAATTATTCAGATATTAGAATGATTATTGAGAACTTTTTTAACTGTATCATCGGCTCGGTGATGGGAAATAAGATCCCCGTGCTGGTCCCTTATGAAAAAGATGAACTGTCATACGAGAAACGCGCGGAGATCGTTGAGCAGGCTTCTAAGCTTGGCAAACGGCTAAATGAGGAGCTTGATCTCAGATGCCGGATCGGTATCGGAAGCGTACGAATGATCGGTTCCGTTTCGGATTCCTATAGCGAAGCGCTGACCTCACTTTTCAGTACATCGGAAAAGGTTGCACATGCAGAAGACATCCGCGTGGGATGTGAATATGAAGATAACTATCCTGTCAAAACCGAGAAAGAACTCTTCGAAGCCATCAGCGCAGGAAATGTTCAATTGGCGGAAGAAAAGGCGGGACGTTTTTTCGAATGGATGCGGACACAGTCCGGAGGAAGTCTTTCGGATATCCGTCTTAAGATCCTGGAATTTGTTCTTCGCGCTGAACATATCGTGTATAGTAACGGCGGACACCTTTACCGATTTAACGGAAGATCGGAGTATCTTCCGGAAGTCTGTATGATGGAAAACCCGGAATCCCTGAAGGTCTGGCTGATCGAACATATCGACCGTGCGGTGATCATGCTGAACTCCGGAACCGGAGTGCCCTCTGAAGACATTATCATGAATGCAAAGGAATACATCGATAATCATTACAATGAGGATATTTCTTTGGAGAGCATGTCCTGTCAGACGGATATAAGTCCATATTATTTCAGCAAGCTTTTCAAGCATCAGATCGGCGTGACCTTCATCGATTATCTGACAAACCTTCGCATTGCCAAAGCAAAAGAACTGCTTAGAAATCCACAGTTGTCCATGAAGGAAATCTGCAGCGAAGTCGGCTATAACAATCCGAACTATTTCAGCAGGATCTTCAAAAAGAGTACCGGAATGACTCCGACAGAATATAAGGAAGGTGAGAAAGAAATATGAGCAAATGTTTCCGTAATGTAGCGATTTTTTTGATTTCGTTCAGCCTGGTTTGTTTCTCTACCGCGTGTGTGAATTCTAAAGAGGCACCGAAAGCACATAAGTCTGAGAAATCGGCCAATTATACAATCGGACTCAGCTTTGATTCTTATGTTATCGAGCGATGGACAAGAGAACGTGATATATTCTGTGCCACAGCGAATGATTTGGGGGCAGATGTCAATGTCCAGTCCGCAAATGGAGAGGTCGAGACTCAGATCGCCCAGCTTCAGTATTTTATCAATCTGAAAGTGGATTGTATCGTGGTGGTCGCAATCGATGCGGATGCTTTGACGGAGACGATCATAGATGCAAAGGACGCGGGGATCCCGGTCATTTGCTATGATCGTATCATCAGAAACGCGAACGCGGATCTTTATATATCCTTTAATAACGAAGGAGTGGGGGAAAGAATGGCGGAAGCGATCTGCGGAGAAATCGGCGATAACAGTAATATTGTCGAGATCATGGGACCGGAAAACGACTATAATGTTCCTCAGGTCATGTCCGGATTCGATTCGGTCTGCGAAAAGCACGGCCAGAATGTACTTCTGAAGTATAATTGCGACAGCTGGAGACAGGAATTGGCCTACAGCTTTGTAAATGACAATATCGAGGTGATCAGTCAGGCTGAGGCTATCATGTGTGGTAACGACGCGCTGGCCGGAGAAACGGTCCATGCGTTGGCAGAAAACGGTCTCGCCGGAAAAATCAAAGTGGTGGGTCAGGATGCAGATATTGAAGCCTGTCAGAGAATTGTAGAGGGTACACAGTTGATGACTGTTTATAAGCCGGTGGAGAGTCTTGCGAAACTTGCTGCCGAATATGCGGCAAAACTTGCAAGGCATGAGTCGCTCGAAACAACTATGAGCTTCAATGATGGCACTTATAATATTCCTTATGTTGCCATAGAACCGATAGCAGTGAATAAGGATAATCTGGATAATGAGATTATCGAAAGTGGATTCCATCTCCGCGAAGAAGTATATATCAATGTAAACATGGATCCCGGGAAGAATAAAGAGAGCGGTGTCTCGGAAGAAGAGTCGTCTTCGGAGACGATAGCATAATTCTGACACGTCCTAAATACTGAAGTTAAAAATGTGCTAATTCATTTGTAAACATACTTCTGTGTGACAAAAATATGCAGAAAATCGATATGATTTTCCTATTCTGCCAGTGATATTTTGGTTTCAGTGAAACATCACAAAAAGTAATAGGAGGTTATATTGATGAGTATTAAAAGATTTCTTGGCGCAATTCTTTGCTCCGCACTGATTATGGTGCCGATGGCAGGTTGTGTTAAAAAAGAAGGAGATGCATCAAAAGCGCCTGAGACCCAGGCATCCGAAACAACAAAGGCAGCAGAGACAAAGAGTGGAGAAAAGTATACGATCGGCGTTTCCATGCCTACGAGGACTCTGCAGAGATGGAATCAGGATGGAGATTACATGAAGCAGGAGCTCGAGGCAGCAGGCTTCGAGGTTGACCTTCAGTACGGCGCAGACGATGTAGCTACACAGCTTTCTCAGATTGAGAACATGTGTAATTCCGGATGTAAAGTTCTGGTTATCGCGGCGATCGAATGCTCTTCTTTAGGTTCCGTTCTTGATATGGCAGAAGCTAAAGGCATCCCGGTTATCGCTTATGACCGTCTGCTTATGGATTCCGACACGGTTGACTACTATGCTACATTCGATAACTACATGGTAGGTACGATCCAGGGCAACTATATTGTAGATACACTGGATCTGAAGAATGCTGCAGGTCCGTTCAACATCGAGATCACAGCTGGTGACCCTGGTGACAACAATGCTCAATTCTTCTACGATGGTGCAATGGATATTCTGAAGCCTTACATTGAAAGCGGCAAACTGAACGTTGTTTCCGGTCAGAAGGATTTCAAAGATGTTGCAACACCCGGATGGGCCACAGAGACCGCTCAGGCAAGAGCTGAATCCATCCTTTCTTCTTACTATGCTTCCGGCACAAACCTTGATGCATGGCTCTGCTCCAATGACTCTACTGCAACTGGTGTAGTCAATGCTCTCGCTGCTAACTACACAGGTAAGTATCCGATCATCACCGGCCAGGACTGCGATATCACAAACGTGAAGAACATGCTCGCTGATAAGCAGGCGATGTCTGTATTCAAGGATACACGTAAACTTGCTAAGCAGGTTGTTAAGATGGTTTCCCAGATCGTTAAGAACGAAACTGTTGATGTAAACGATGAAAAAACATACGACAACCGTAAGAAAATAGTTCCGACTTTCCTCTGCGAACCTGTATTCGCTGACAAGAACAACTACAAGGAAATCCTTATCGATTCCGGTTACTATACTGAAGACAAGCTGAAGTAATAGCCATTACCGCAATTAAAAAACAGGCGGGTCCTTCACCCGCCTGTTTTTTGGGGCGGGAGTCCCATGATACTAGACACAAAGAGGAGGCGCATTAATGTCAGAAGTTTTGCTTGAAATGAACCATATAACCAAAACTTTTCCGGGCGTAAAAGCACTTGATGATGTAAACCTTCGAGTTGAGGAAGGAGAGATCCATGCGATCGTCGGAGAGAATGGCGCGGGAAAATCCACGCTGATGAACGTGCTTAGTGGCATTTACCCATTCGGCTCCTATGAAGGTTCTATCATTTACGATGGCGAAATATGCAAATTCCATAATATTAAGGATTCAGAGAAAAAAGGAATCGTCATCATCCATCAGGAACTCGCTCTTCTCCCTAATATGACTATCGGCGAGAATATGTTTCTCGGTAATGAGCGGGGAAGTAAATACTGTATTGATTGGAACAAAACCTATTCGGAGGCAGATAAATACCTTGAGATGGTAGGCCTTACAGATTCATCGAAAACACTTGTAAAGGATATCGGAACAGGTAAGCAGCAGCTCGTTGAAATCGCAAAAGCTTTGGCTAAGAATGCCAGACTGCTTATCCTGGATGAACCGACATCTTCACTGAACGAAAAGGACTCAAAGGCGCTTCTTGATCTTATGAAAGAATTCAAGGCGCAGGGAATGACGATGATCATCATTTCCCACAAATTAAACGAAGTATCCTATGTCGCAGACAAGATCACGGTAGTTCGAGACGGTTCGACGATCATGACGCTTGATTGCGAGAAAGACGAAATATCTGAAGACACTATCATCAAAGCCATGGTTAACCGCGAGATGACGGACCGTTTCCCGAAACGTAAAAACGTCAATATCGGTGATGTAATGATGGAGGTAAACAACTGGACCGTATATCATCCGGAATTTACTTCCCGTAAAGTGGTAGATGATGTATCTATAAATGTAAGAGAAGGCGAGGTAGTCGGTATCTACGGCCTTATGGGTGCAGGACGTACGGAACTTGCGATGAGCATTTTTGGCCGTTCCTATGGATTAGGTATCAGCGGAACGCTGAAAATAGCAGGTAAAGAGGTCGTCCTGAAAAGTCCCAAACAGGCTATTCGTCATAAACTGGCATATGTTACTGAGGACCGGAAAGGTAATGGCCTTATCCTTTCCAATTCCATTAAACAGAATACATCTCTTGCAAATCTTAAAGCTCTTACTGTAAAGGATGAAGCGGCTGACAGGCGTTCTCATATTCCGAAACTTGTTATCGATAAAGATAAAGAATATGAGGTTGCGTCCGAATATGTTGACAAGCTGAAGACCAAGACGCCATCTGTCGAACAGCTGGTCGGAAATCTTTCAGGTGGTAACCAGCAGAAAGTTCTTCTGGCGAAGTGGATGTTTGCAGATCCGGATATCCTGATCCTGGATGAGCCTACAAGGGGTATTGATGTTGGCGCGAAATATGAGATCTACTGTATCATTAACGATCTTGTGGCTGCCGGTAAATCCGTAATCATGATTTCTTCCGAACTCCCTGAGGTCATCGGAATGAGTGATCGAATCTATGTTATGAATGAAGCAAAGATCGTTGGAGAGATCCCTGCTTCAGAAGCAACCCAAAACAATATAATGGCTTGCATCGTCAAGTCCGGAAAGGAGGCTGATGGTATTGCAAACGAGTAACACTGCTCAGAGTTCGAGCGCCGCTCCTAACAAGTTTATTAGCTTCTTAAGAAAACATCATGTTTTTAATAAAGTTCGTGCGTTCCTGCAAAAATACATGATGCTTATCGCGCTGATCGCTGTTGTCATATTCTTTTCTTTTCAGAAAGACGGCGCTATTCTTTTCCCGCAGAATATCAACAACCTTATTCAAACGAATGCTTATGTTTTCGTACTTGCAACAGGTATGCTCCTTTGTATCCTCACCGGCGGAAATATCGACCTTGCCGTAGGATCTGTCGTCTGTTTTGCAGGCGGTGTCGGTGCCATCATGATGGATCGTTCAATTCCGTGGCCGGTTGCGGTAGTCGCCATGCTGGTCATTGGTCTTCTTGTTGGGATATGGCAGGGATTCTGGATCGCGTATGTAAACGTTCCTCCGTTCATTGCCACACTTGCCGGAATGCTTGCTTTCCGTGGACTATCCAACGTTGTTATGGGCGGCTTTGCCTATGATATCACGGACCAGAATTTCCTAAATATCTTCGGAGGCAAAGAAAACTGTTATGTGCCTGATTTCTTCGCAAATATAGGACCGGAGATAAAAGGGGAAAATGGAGTTGTCCTCAATAAGTTCTGCCTTGCCGTCGGTATCGCTTTTGTTATCGCACTTGTCATCTATACGATCCTGCATCGTATCCACCTTAAGAAAAACGGATATAAACTGCAGCCGATCGTATCTGTCATAATCAAGACAACATGTATTTCGGCGGCACTCCTGTGGCTGTTCTACAAACTGGCATGCCATAAGGGCATTCTGACACCCCTTATCTGGATCGGCCTCGTTCTTGCGATATTTGCGTATATCACAACGAAGACCACTTTCGGGCGTAACCTTTACGCTGTAGGCGGTAATGAGAAGGCGGCAAGACTTTCCGGTGTAAACACCAGGATGGTCAAATTTAAGGCGTATGTAATGATGGGACTTCTTGCCGGATTTGCCGGTGTCCTCAATATTGCCCGATTTGTTGGTGCTAAGCCGTCATATGGTAAACAGTATGAGATGGATGCTATCGCAGCATGCTTTATCGGTGGCGCATCCGCATATGGCGGAACCGGAACGGTCGGTGGTGTCATTATCGGTGCTCTTCTCGTTGGTGTAATCAACAAGGGAATGGATATCATGGGAACAAGTGCAAACTACAAACTGGTTGTCAAAGGACTTGTACTGCTTCTGGCTGTTTTCTTTGATGTCATTATGAAGATGCGTAAGAAGGGAGGTGCCGAAGAATGAATACATCCGGTGCGAAAAAAGCTCTGAAGAAGAATTCAATGGTCTTAATTCTCTTCTTCGTTTATATTTTCTTTGTTATCATGACCAGGGGTGAGATATTCTCTGCATCCAACTTTACATCACTCATTTCTCAGAATGCATATGTATTTGTTCTAGGAACCGGTATGCTGATGTGTATGCTGACCGGTGGTAACATCGATCTTTCTGTCGGTTCGTTTGTCTGCATGGCCGGTGCGGTGTTCGGAGTACTATCTGTAAACGCTCACCTCAGTACGCCAATTGCTTTGCTGCTCATATTCGGCCTTGGTATCGTTTATGGTATTGTTCTCGGTTTCCTGATCGCCTATCTCAATATCCCGCCGTGGATCGCCACTCTTGCAGGATACCTTGCATTTAGAGGCGCAGGTACAGAAATACTCAATGCTTCTTCGAGAACCAGTGCAATTACAGGTTTTCCGTCGTCATTCCTGAAACTGTTCTCCGGTAAAGTTGCAAAATCTGCCCCAGAATCGATAAGCTACAGCTGTCTGGTCATCGGAATACTGTGTATTATTGTTGTTATTCTGATGAACTTTTTGACAAGATACGGCAAGCTCAAAAAAGGATACGAAGCAGATTCACTTCTGTACGTTATTCTCAAGAGTGTGCTGGAGGCTGCGGTGATCGGACTCATTACCTACAAACTCGCGAAAGACGGCGGTATCCCGGTCGTATTGATCTGGGTCGTTGCGATTCTCCTGATCTATAATTTCGTCTGCGAGAAAACAGTCATCGGACGTCGTTTTATGGCGGTCGGCGGCAATTCTGAGACGGCCCGTCTTTCGGGTATCAACAACAAGCATGTTATGTTTGGTGCTTACCTCAACATGTCTATACTGAGTGTTATTGCTTCCCTTATGATGGTCGCAAGATTCCAGTCCGCGAATTCCGGTGCAGGTGTTAACTTCGAGATGGATGCGATTTCGGCCTGCGTGGTCGGTGGTGTTTCTGCCTATGGCGGATCCGGAACAGTGTTCGGAATGGTAATCGGTGCAACTCTCATCGGTGTCATCAATCTGGGCATGTCGCTTATCTGCAGCAAGTTTAATCTTAACCAGGACTGGCAGCAGGTAGTAAAAGGCGTAGTCCTTCTGGCAGCGGTTGTCTTCGATATTGTGTCGAAGTCAGATATGAAGTGGTCTTCGTTATTCCGTCGAAGAAAAAATATAAAAGATTTTTCGAAAGAGAATAGTCCTTCCTGAACGGGATAAACTATGTCCCCATATCCCGAGCGAGATACTGCTCCCGATCACTGATTTTTCGGTGATGGCGAGTGGTATTTCGCTTTTCTTTATATAAGTGTAGAATGACTTTTTTCTTGTGATACAATAGATAAGATACGAAAAGAGAAAAGAGGAACGGCTCATGGACCTTTCAGTGGTCATGCCGGCGTATAACGAAGGCGAACACATATACAACAATCTTTTGGAAACGGATCGGATCATATCCGGATTCTGCGACTCTTTTGAAATCGTTTGTGTCGATGATGGAAGTCGTGACAATACGAAAACTGAAATCGAACGGGCCGCCAAAGAGTGTTCCCGTATTCGAATGATCTCCTATACACCGAACGGCGGAAAAGGCCATGCCATCAAGACCGGCGTACTCGCGGCCAAGGGTGACCGCATCGGGTTCCTCGATTCGGACCTCGATCTGTCCCCGGATCACTTCAAGGATTTCCTCTCCCACATGGATCAGGAGAAGGCCGATGTCGTCATCGGATCGAAGATGCATAAGGAATCCCAGCTGGAGTATCCGTTCATCAGAAAGTTCGTCAGCTTTGGATACTATGTCATGCTGCGAGTGCTTTTCCATCTGAAAGTTCATGACACCCAGACGGGCGTCAAGGTATACCGCGGCGATCTTCTGAAGGAGATCGTTCCGGATGTCATCACCAAGGGTTTCGCATACGATATCGAACTCCTCGCGGTCGCAAACGAGATGGGCGCGAAGATCATCGAGCGGCCGATCCGTCTGGTATTTACCAGAGAAGGCGGATTCTCACGTATTCACATGAAGGATATCATTCAGGTATTCAAGGACACGTTCAAGATCAAGAA
>DBYF01000007.1:23089-27985 GCA_002310155.1 Mageeibacillus sp. UBA1193
GTGTTTGCTCACGAGGCAAAAGCACTTGGCAAGAAAGTCCTCGTTCTGGAGAAGCGTCCGCATATCGCCGGAAATGTCTACTGCGAAGATGTAGAAGGCATCAAGGTACACACCTATGGCGCGCATATCTTCCACACCAATAACAAAGAAGTGTGGGAGTACCTGAATCAGTTCACCTCATTTAACCGTTTCACGAACAGTCCGGTCGCCAACTATAAGGGCGAACTCTATTCGCTGCCGTTTAACATGTACACATTCAATAAGATGTGGGGCGTCGTTACACCGGACGAAGCGAAGGCGAAGATCGAAGAGCAGAAAGCCGAGATGGCGGGAAAAGAACCCTCCAATCTGGAAGAGCAGGCGATCTCCCTGATCGGCCGTGACATCTTCGAGAAACTCGTTAAGGGCTACACGGAGAAACAGTGGGGCAGAGACTGCAAGGATCTTCCCGCGTTCATCATCAAGAGACTTCCCGTAAGACTCACATTCGACAACAACTACTTCAACGCTCTGTATCAGGGCATCCCGGAGAAGGGCTACACCAAGATGGTGGAGAATATGCTCGAGGGCATCGAAGTCAAACTCAATACCAACTATCTCGATGAGAAAGAGAAGTGGAACGCGATGGCGGACAAGGTCGTCTACACCGGACCGATCGACGCGTATTTCGACTACTCTCTCGGATACCTGCAGTACCGTTCGGTACGCTTCGAGAATGAGCTTCTCGATATGCCGAACTTCCAGGGTAATGCTGCGGTCAACTACACGGACCGTGAGACACCGTGGACACGTATCATCGAGCACAAGTGGTTCACTTTCGGTAAGGACGAAGACGGAAACGATCTTCCGAAAACAGTCATCAGCCGTGAATACAGCTCCGAGTGGAAGCCGGGTGACGAACCGTATTACCCGGTCAACGACGAAGCCAACGGAGCATTGTACGCGAAGTACAGGGAACTGGCGGACAAGGAAGACAGAATCATCTTCGGAGGCCGTCTCGGTGAGTATAAATACTATGACATGGACGCAGTCGTCGCGTCAGCGCTGTCTATGGTCAAAAAAGAACTGAAGTGATACATTGGAATCATCATTAAGAGGCTTCGGGGGAGGTAACAACATGGATGATCTTTACTTAGTCATGCCGGCATATAACGAAGAGGCGAACATCGAGTCAGTCGTATCCGCCTGGTATCCTGTTCTGGAAGGAAAAGGAGAGGGCTCGTGTCTGGTCGTTGCCGACAGCGGAAGCGTCGATAAGACCCATGAGATCCTTCTTTCTCTTAAGGAAAAATACCCGAAGCTCGAAGTGCTTCCCGACACACTGAAGCAGCATGGACCGAAGCTGATCGCTCTCTACAAATACGCGATCGCACAGGGCGCGGATTATATCTTCCAGACCGACTCGGACGGACAGACGAATCCGGATGAGTTCGCGGCATTCTGGAATCTTAGAAACCAGTACGACGCGATCCTCGGTAACCGTGTCGTAAGAGGCGACGGTAAGTCCAGAAAGTTCGTCGAGAAGTTCCTGTGCTTCCTCTTAAGACTTCACTTCGGAGTCAAGGTCAAGGACAGTAATGCGCCGTTCCGTCTGATGAAGTCTTCCCTCGTAAATAAGTACGTCGGAAGATTCAAGGAAGACTACAACCTTCCGAACGTTATGCTGACGACATTCTTCGCGTACTACGATGAGAAGTATACGCTTCGTGAGATCACATTCAAGCCTCGTCAGGGCGGTAAGAATTCCATCAACATCAAGAAGATCATCAAGATCGGCTGGGCGGCACTTGCGGACTTCCGCGCGTTCAAGAAGGAAATGAAAGCCGATAAGAAAAAGAAATAAGGAAAGATCATTTCCGGTAAAAGGATCAGATACGAAATGAAGGAAAAAGAAAAGAAAAACAACGGTCTGGGACAGCTCAAGGGAGAGACCCCGGAAAAGGAGACCGTAACGGATAAGGCGGAACTCGGTGAGAAACTGAGAGCTGCCGGTAAATCATCCGGAAAGAAAGCAGAAGCGAAGTCCGATGTGGAGAAGAAGGACGGCGCTGAAGAAGCAAAAGAACCGGTGGAAAAGAAAGAGCCGGTCGTTGCCGATCCCGCGATCGCGAAGATGACTCGTCAGGAAGCGATCGAGTACTTCAATCTTTCGCCGGCGGCAGGAAAAGAAGAGCTCGACGAGCGTTTCTGGAAACTCGGTAAGACCTACCGCGCGCAGGGCGACGAGCAGAAGCTCGCAGATATCGCTCTGGCGTACAGTATCGCCAGCGGTGAAAGAGACCGTAAAGAAGAAGAGAAAAAGGAAGAAACACAGGCCAAGCATATCCTCGGTAAGACGAAGAAACAGTGGAAGGATTTCTTCCATTATGAAGGCTGGAAGTTCATCGTCGGTATCGCGATCATCATCGCGGGCTGGGCATTCATCCAGTACTATTTCATCGCGCCGAAGGTCGATGTACGTATGGCATCTGTCGGTCACTTCGAACAGGATACTTCGATCATGGAGTACTATTTCAAAGAGAACCTCGGCTGCAAGAATCCGGAGGTCCGTGACGCGGATGTAGCCACGGGTGACGCAGAGAATGAGAAGGTCGATGAATACGGTGTACAGAAGGCGACGAACATGTTTGCCGTGCATCCGGACATCATCGTTTTCGATGCACCGACAGTTCCTGTTTACGTCAACAGCGGCGACCTCTATCCGCTCGACGAACAGTATGAGCAGATGAAGGCGACGTGGTCAACAGAAGACCTCGCCCGTATCGAGCCGTATTACTATTCTAAGGCGAAGTTCTACGAAGAGTTCCTGGACGACATGCCGGAGACCTATCAGGAAGCGATGGAACCTCTGAAAGAGGAAGACTATATCGAGCACGTCTACGGATTCATCGTCCGTGACAAGATCGATCAGGCGGCTCTGGGATATAAGATCTTATGGAAGGATCCGAATGTAGAACGGATCATCATCGTCGGTGTCGGCGCGGGATCAAGTGATCTGAATAAGTCGATCGAACGGACGCTTCAGATCCTTCAGGATATCGATCTTCTCAGAGAAGATTACCTCGTGGATCATCCATATGCAGAATCAGAAGACTGACCTTCATGGTCAGTTTTCTTCTTTCAGGAGACGGATATCTTCTTCGGAAAGTGCGTACATCTCTCCGGGCATCTGTCCCTCTTTTAAAGCCAACGTGCCGATCCGCTCACGGTGAAGTGCCTCGACTGATCGTCCGGTAGCTGCGATCATACGCTTGACCTGATGCGTCTTTCCCTCAGTGAGAATAAGACGGCACTGATGATCCGGCAAGATCTCGAGTCTGGCAGGCTTCAGTTTCTCCGGCGCGTGACCTTTTTCCATAAGCGTCATTCCGCTTTCGAAAAGCACCCGCTCTTTATCCGTAAGTTCATCCCCGGAATAGGTGACCAGATAAGCTTTCTCGCGATGCCATTTCGGGCTGGTGAGACGATGCGAAAGATCTCCGTCATTGGTGAGGAGAAGTACCCCTGTCGTATGGTAATCCAGTCTTCCTACAGGAGAGATCTTCTTCGTCTTCAGATTAGGAGGCAGAAGATCGCCGACACAGGGAAGACGGTCATCGCTCATCGCGGTCAGATACCCGTCGGGTTTATTCAGGCAGAAGTACAGGAATTCACTGGCAATGATGGGCTGTCCGTCGAGAGTGATCTCAGATCCCATTTCTTCCGTGACGGAAAGACCCGGATCACGTACTGTTTCTCCACGGAGACATACGCGACCCTGGCGGAGAAGTTCTTTGACCTCCGACCTCGTTCCATATCCCGAATTCGCCAATAATTTGTCCAATCTCATGCGTGTATTATAACAAAATAGCCACATTTCCGCTCGTGAAAAAGTCAAATCCTGTGATATAATGAATATGTAAAGTTTCAAAATGAGGGGTACTATGGCCGCAAGTATTATCAACATCAAAGAAGGAATGCCGAAAGTAGATGTTGCCACCCGTAAATTACGGTTGGAGCTTAATACATTGCGTCGTGTCGGAGTAAATCAGGTCAAGATCATTCATGGTTATGGTTCCACCGGTAAGGGCGGCATGATCAAGAACGCGACTCATGAGATCCTGCGTACCATGCAGAGCGAAGGAAAGATCAAGGCTTTCTGTCCGGGCGAGCAGTTCGGACCTTTTGAGACGCTCGGCAGATCCATGGTAGAGAAGTGCCCGGCATTCAGAAACGATCCTGATTGGGCAAAGGCCAACGATGGTGTGACCATCGTACTCTTAAGATGAAGATCTCCTGGAACGATTTTGTAGAGCAGTGTCAGAACTGTCAGGCATGTGACCTGGCGGCGACGAGAACGAATGTCGTGATATACCGCGGCAATGTTGTCGCGCCGATCATGTTCGTCGGTGAGGGTCCGGGAGCGACCGAGGATGAGCAGGGACTTCCTTTCGTCGGTCAGGCGGGACGCCTGCTGCAGCTCCTTCTCGACGCGCAGGGATTTACCACGAACGATTACCATATCGCCAATGTCGTTAAGTGCCGTCCGCCGGAGAACCGTGTGCCGACGGATCAGGAGGCCGCAGCCTGTAAGAAACTCCTCGGAACACAGATCCTGATCTGCAAGCCGAAGATCATCGTGCTTCTCGGCAAGACCGCGTACACTCTCTTCACGGGCGATAAGAACGCGAAGATGACACAGATCCGCGGTGCTTTTATCGAGAAGAACGGATACCTGATCCTGCCGACATTCCATCCGGCGTATATTCTCCGCAACAATAACGAGCGCGTCAAGCTCTGGAAGGATATCGACCTGGTCAGAAGAAAGGCAGAGGAGATGGGTCTGATCTCGCCGCTTCCGGTACAGCCGGATATGCCGACAGAGCGCCCGTCCAAGAACGGCTGACAGGGAAAAGA
>DBYF01000121.1 GCA_002310155.1 Mageeibacillus sp. UBA1193
TTTGTAAAAGAGGAAGACATCAAGACCATCAAGGGTTGGGGCATGGACCATGTCCGTCTTCCTTTCGACTATGAACTGATTGAAGATAAGGATGGAAATCCGGTTGAGAGCGGCTACGGTCACATTCAGGATGCGATCGACTGGTGCGGTAAATACGGTCTCAACATGGTCCTGGACCTGCACAAGACGATGGGTTATTCCTTCGATGATGCTTTCGGAGAGAGAGGTTTCTTCGACAGTGAAGCTCTTCAGGACAGATTCTATAAGCTCTGGGAGAACGTAGCTGCACGCTTCGGAAAGTATGACGACCGTGTTGCGTTCGAGCTTCTCAACGAGGTCACCGATAAGGATTACTGCGACCGCTGGAACAAGATCTCCTATGAGTGCATCCGCCGTATCCGAAAGATCGCTCCGACCATCAAGATCCTCGTCGGCGGTTACTGGAACAACAGCGTAGACTCTGTTAAGGATCTCGCGATGCCTTACGATGAGAACATCATCTACAATTTCCACTGCTATGAGCCCTTGATCTTTACCCATCAGGGCGCGCCGTGGATCCCGACGATGGATACTTCTTTCCGCATCAGCATCGACGCTCCGTATAAGGAGATGGGCGAGGCGAGTGCGAAGCTATCTTTCTCAGGTAACGACAGGCTTTGCCGGATTCTCTGAGGATGAACTTCTGTCCGCGAAGTATTTCCTGAAGATCTTTGCCGAGGCGATCCAGGTTGCCGAAGAGAGAGATGTCGCGCTCTACTGCGGTGAGTACGGTGTCATCGATCGTGTCGCTCCGGAGGATGCGGTGAAGTGGTATGCCATGATCAATGAAGTCTTCACCAAGTACGGCATCGGCCGTTCGGCATGGAACTATAAGGTGATGGATTTCGGTATCTCCGATGCCCGCATGGATCAGGTACGTGACGAACTCCTGAAGTATTTGTAATTCCGAAACAGAAGAGACGGACGTTTGACAAAACCGTCCTTCGTGTTACACTATCACTGTTTAAAACGTTCGAACGGGGAGGAATGAACATGGCAGCTAAAAGAGGCGGATCCCGCTACAATACAGGCGCAAGGATCCTGGCGATCATTCTTGCGATCATGATGCTCTCATCGATCCTCGTAATGGTTGCAGTTGCGCTCCATATGGGCTGATACGAGTGCTTTTTCAGAAGATAACAAAAACGCCCGGATAAGTTCTTCCGGGCGTTTCTTTTTGTTCGAAAAGCACTCTTGCTGTCAGGATGGGATATCCTTGATGTACTTCAGTCCGTCATCGTGGAATGTGTAAGCGTAGTTGCCGATCTTCTCACTGACGAATGCCTGATAGTTATCCATACGGATAAAGCTGTTGACTCTGTCGTACCACTCCGGATTCGGGGAAGCTTCGACGTAGTAGAGGATCAGGTACTGTGTATCGCCTTCGATCATGGTCTTATCGCCCGGTTTTCTTGCCGGATCGAAGATCCACTCATCGATCTCCTCGGAATTGTTGCCGGGGTAAAGAGATGTCTGCTGTACCGTACGCATGGAACCGTCCAGAAGCTGGTCGGCGTAAGTTGTCTCGAGAGTGATCATGCTGGCTTCGTCCGTGATGCTGTCGAAGATCGTCTGGGAAGTTGTGATCATCTCACTTGCGGGGATACCGGGAGTGCCAGCTTCCTCATCTTCGAGGTTGATATAGAAGAAACGGACGTTTCTAAGCGGTTCTTCCTGACGGACACGCTCAACGAAACAGAAGATGATCGGGAATCCGTATTCATCCTGGAAGATCACGGTATCTCCGGAAACACGGGATGTGTCGAACAGCCAGCTTTTCCATGAGGACTCGTTGATCTCTGAATAGCGGATCCTCTTGTGAAGGGTGGAATCCGGGACCAGGAGGCGCTGCTGGGCTTCTCCGGAGAAGAAAGTTGCGGCGATGGATTCGAACTTGGACTGGTCACCTGCCATCTTTGAGACGATCTGCTCGGCATGGAGGTTTGCTGTCTTAACATAGCTTTCTTCACGCTGCTCGAAGGTGATACGGAGCACGCGGTAGGAAACCAGATCGTAGGAGTTTCTAGCATCCTGATAAGCCTGTTCAGCCTGTTCCTGAGTAGCTTTCAGCTCTTCGAGCTTTTCATGGCCGGAGTAATCCTCGGCGAAGTATACCTTCGGCAGTACCGAGAGGATCAGGCTCTTATTTACATATGCGCCAAATGTACCCTTGATGTATGTATCCAGGTCGACATCGATCGCATCTGCCTTCGTCTTCAGCCAGTCTACATAAGCCTGCGCACGATCCTTGTGATCCTGCGTGATGGAATAGCCATGCTCTTGCGCGTCGTCATAGAGCATATATGTGGCCTGGATCTCTTTAGCAGTGACATCCAAGAAGTATTCACGGGCGGTCGGGAATCCGTTTTCGCCGGGCTCCTGAAGCATCTTCTCCGTATCCGGCTTGAAGATATCAACACCGTTTTCCAGAAGTACATAGTGATACATGAAGCTGAACTCGGCGTTCGAAACGTCGTGACTTCCGACAGTCAGCGGACTGGTCATGCGCTCGTTAAGGTTGCCCAGGGAGATGACTGACCAGATCAGGACCAGTATAGCGACGACCGCCATCACGATCAGGAACATCTTCGGCTTCCAGTTCATCTTCTTTCCTGAGGAGCTCACTTTTGCTTCGGAAGGACGGGTAGAGATCTCAGTAAACGCGGGCGCATCCGGATCGTCATCGTTGACCAGCGTGTGGATCTCGTGTGCTCCGAGCTCCATCGGAACAGGCTCGATATCCGCTACAGGTTCTGTATATTCGGCGATCTCATCCATAAACGTGGTTTCGACCGGAAGATCCGGATCATCAGCGGCGGATCCTTCTTCGGGCAAGTCTTCGACTGTCTCCTCAGGGATATCCGCTTCCTCGGGTTCGGAAGGAGTAACAGCCGCTTCCGACGCGGGCATATCCGGGTCAGCCGGAACATCCGGATCCGAAGGCATACCTGTATCTTCCGGGGTCAGGGAATCTGCCCCGTTATTTATCTTGTTCATCTCTTCGAGATGCTCATTTGATTTGTTGTTGTGTTTCTTCATACTGCCCTCCGAAAAGCACTATAAATACTCACTATCTACTCTAACATAAAAGCGGTGCGAATACTATTTCCGTAAGGTTACAGAACTTGCCGGACATCGTTTGTGCGGGTGGTTGACCTATATGGTACAATTATGCTTGCGAACATTTTGTTCTTATATCTTATTAAAACAACTCGGGAGATCATTAGACGATCATGAGACCATCAAATAAACGCCTTTTGCGCAAGTTCTCGGAACGCCAGTTTCACATATATGCATTTTTCATTCCGGTCTTCATCATGACGGCCATTTTCGCGATCCTGCAGGTCCATCCTTTCGGATCCGGCGAGAATATGATCCTGACGGTAGACTGCTATCACCAGTACGCGCCGTTCCTTATCGAACTCCGTAACAAGATCTTAGGAGGAGAGAGTCTGTTCTTCTCCTGGAATGTAGGCCTCGGAACGAACTTCTGGGCGGTCCTTGCCAACTACAGCGGCAGCCCCCTGAACCTTCTGGTCCTTTTCTTCCCGGCGAAATATGTCGGTGACTGTATCGCGCTTCTGGCGATCCTTCGCTGCGGTCTGACCGGCCTTTTCATGTCCTACCTTCTCAAAGAACTGGACAAAGACAGAAAAGACCTTCTCCTGACGTCCTTTTCCTGCTTCTACGCACTCTGCGGATGGGCGATCTCTTATTTCTGGAACATCATGTGGCACGACGCGGTCATGCTGCTTCCTCTGATCGTTCTCGGACTGATCAAGATGTTCCGTGACAAGAAGCCGCTTCTGTACTGCATTTCGCTGGCGATCTGCCTGCTTTCCAACTTCTACTCAGGCTACTTCGTCTGCCTCTTCCTTGTTTTCTATGCTCCGATCCTGTATGTCTCGATCACGCATAAGGTCACGTTGAAAAACTTCTGGTCGGCAGTATGGCGTTTTGGTACGTACTCGCTTCTCGCGGGAGGACTTTCCGCTTTCCTTACGGTGTCAACGTACTTTACTTTGCAGAAGTCGTCCGCGACCGGCGGATCCTTCCCGAAGGAATTCTCTGTACAGAACGATGTTTTCGACTTTATCAGCCGATTCCTGATCGGTTCCAATCCGAATATCCGTGACGGTATGGCAAATGTCTATGCCGGCATCTTTGTCGTGATGCTCCTCCCGCTGTTCTTCCTCTGCACGAAGATCCGTCTCCGTGAGAGAATTGCTTACGGCGTAGGTCTGGCGATCATGTATATCAGTTTGAGCAGCCGTATGATGACCTACATCTGGCACGGCTTCCATTTCCCGAACCAGATCCCGTACAGACAGGCATTCCTGATCTCGTTCCTGATCGTCATCATGGGCTATAAGGTCCTTCGCAACCTCGGATCTTTCTCGAAGTCAGCACTTATGGTCCCGCCTCTGTGCCTGATCGCTTATCTGATCCTCTACGAGAAAGTCGGTAAGGGGCAGGAAGGTTATCTGCAGATCGGTATCACTTTTATCTTCCTGATCATCTATACCGCAGTCATGCGTGTGATCGGTGAGAAGAAGAAGAGTGCGATGTTCCAGCAGATCCTTCTGTTCTGCGTGCTTACCGCGGAACTTGTTGCTTCGACATTCTCTACAGTCAGCCTGGTAGCCGATCACGAGAGCTTCACAGGATGGGATTTCTATGGTTCCCACTACGACGAAGTGCAGACTCTGCTCAAGGAATCGGAAGAGAAGAACGAGTATGGATTTGAGCGTTCCGAGATCTATCCTGCTTACATCTGCAATATGCCGGCACTCTATAACATGAAAGGTATCTCGATCTTCACTTCGACAGCCCGTGAGAGTTTCGTCAAATTCATCCGCAATCTCGGATTCCATAACAACGGCATCAACAGCATGAGAAACTTCGGACTGACACGTGTTACTGCTACGATGTTCGGTGTCCGTAATATGCTCGATATCAACAAGAATTCTCCGGTCCCGCTGGGCTTCGAGGAAGTTGAGAACGATACGGAACTCCGCCAGTTCGTCAATCCGGATTCCCTCTCAGTCGGATATATCGTCAGCAAGGATGTCCTTACTTACAAAATGAATCAGACTTCGGTACCGTTCCTGTCCATCAATGCATTCGTTAAGAGCATGGGTGTGACCAGTGACGTCTATGAACCGATGGAAGCCAGCTTCGATATGGTCGAAGGAATGGAGACAGGCGGCGGTGTCCCGAGAACAGGATACAAGTTCACTTTCGAGGATGAAAAGTCCGCGTCCATGGTATTTACACCGATCGGCGCGAAGGATGGAGATCATCTCTATCTCTACGTCGTCGCGAACAAGGCACCGAAGGTCACGATCAATGAGCAGAAGATGCAGCCTCTCGAGATGAGAGAGACAAAGATCAATTCGAAGACCAACCAGATCGTCGATCTCGGATTCTATGAGAAAGGCTTCTCTAAGGTCATCACACTCGACTTTAAGGAATCCGGTCTCAATGGCAATCTCTGGGTACAGCTCGTACGCGAGGTGGAGCCGGCATATCAGGAGATGGTCGATGTACTTAGCGACGAGCAGTTGAAGGTCCTTTCCTATGACTCGACACATATCGAAGGTACCGTTACGGCAAAAGAACCCGGAGCTCTCTTCCTGACGATCCCTTATGACGAGAGCTGGACGGCTACGGTCGACGGCGTGGCTGCCGAGCTTGTAGCGATCGATGACGCGTTCATGGCGATCGATCTTTCCGCAGGCACACATACGATCGAACTTACCTATAATCCGACGAAGTTCTCGCTTTGCGTGATGATCTCGATTGCATCGCTCCTGGCATTGATCTTCCTGACGATCATCCGTAAGGTACGTGAATATATCAAGTTGAAGAATCACGTTGTAAAAGCACCCGTAATCGATGCTGAAGAGGAGACTTCTTCCGAGGAAGAACCTTCCACAGAAGAGAAGTCCGAAAAGCCCGATGAGGCTGAAGAGACATCGGAAACTCCTGAAGTGAAGACGGAAACGCCGGCACCTTCGGAGGATGCTGAGAAAGAAACGCAGACACCTGAGGACACCACTGTTTCTCTGGAAGGAACGGAGGAAGCATGAAAAACCTTCGGAAGGATAACCGGATCACTTTCAGTGAGACCAGAACGAAGGTATGCCTTCTTCTGTCCTTTGTCATGCCGATCCTGGTACTTCTTGCTATCGCTTATTATTTCAACATTTACCCGTTCAGTTCGGACTGCATTGCTACGGATTCTCTCCAGCAGACCTATCTTCCGGTCATTTCGGAACTCCGCAGAAAGATCCTGAACAGGGAATCCCTGTTTTATTCCTGGAACGTTGGCGGAGGAAGTAACTTCTGGGCGTGGATCTGTGCCTATGCGGCCAGTCCTTTTACCCTGATCTACTTTCTGTTTCCGGCAGATAAGATCGCGCAGGCCACACAGGTCATTTTTGCACTCAAGGCAGCTACGGCGGCGCTTTTCCTTTTCATCCTTTTCTGGAAGAAAGAGAATGTAGTTTCTCCGGTAAGTGTCGCACTGTCCACCGCCTATGGCCTCAGCGCCTATGTTCTGACATACTCACAGGAACCCTGGATCCTGGATACGGTCATCCTGCTTCCGCTTTTGATCCTGACGATCCACTATCTGGTCATCGGCAAGCATAAGTGGTCTCTGTCTCTGGTGAGTGCACTTGCCGGCATTACCTGCTGCCGGTCCGGCGTTTACATGCTGCTGTTTGTCATCGTCATGTTCCCGCTTCTGTATATCGAGGCCCGTCACGATGGTATTAAACTGAGAAAACTGTCCGACATCATCAAGGATTTCTTCATCTACCTTTGCATCGGTATCGGACTGTCGGCAATCGTCTGGTACCCGTCACTTCAGGCACTCTGGAAGACAGTCCCCGGAAATGAAGTTATCAAAGCCTCTAAGGAACTCAAGGTTGAACTGAAGGCCTGGGATTTCCTTGAGAGGGCAGCGATTGCACCATCTCTCGTTTTTCCCGGAGACGCGGAACAGCTTCCGTCGATCTACTGCGGCATTTTCCCGGTGATCCTGATGCTCCTATACGCAGGTTCCAGGAAGATCCGCTTTTCTGAGAAGTTCTACACATTCTGTACACTCGTATTTTTCTACGTTACGATGTGTCTGCGCCTTTTGCAGTTCGTTGTCAACGGATTGCATTTTCCGGTCACCGGATTGTACCCGCAGGCGATCCTGATCTCGTTCCTGATCATGTATATGGCAGGCCGTACGCTTTCCCGCGGAACCTGGTTTGAAGACAGGAAGCCGCTGTGGGTCAGTGCCGCGCTCATCATCACTTTCATGGTGCTCCGCGCAGCTCTTTCCACATCGTATTCATATGCTTCATACACAGTCTACATGGCAATCGGCATGCTGATTATCTACTATTTCAGTACGATTCAGATCCATGACGGACCGGCAAAAGAGAAGACGATGTGGATGAGTATCTTAGCCGCGGTGATGGTTCTGGAGGCAGGACTCTCTTTCTACTATCCAATAAAACAGAAGTATTTCCGCAAGACATACCAGCGTTCTATTTCCAGGGATTCGGAGAATTCTTTCAGCATCGATCCGGTCGGATTCGCTGATACGAAAAAGATGGTATATGCTCTGGATAATTCGATCCTTTATGACAAGCCGGACGAGGAGACGGGAGCTCTTCTTGCGGAGAAGAAATCCGTATCACCGGCGGGCACACGTTTCAAGGTCGATGATCCGGAATGGAATAACTATGGACTTATCTACGGCGTTCCTTCCATGAATTCGGAATCTTATTTGACACCGATGCGATTCGCCGAGGTTCTCAGAAATCTCGGAATCAACCGTTCAGCAGATAAGAAGAGCATCATTTCCGCAGACGGAACGACTATATCGGATACTTTCTTCCAGATGATGGATGTAAAGACCAAAAGATTCTCCTTAGAGGAGATCGATGAGATCACGTCTGTCCATACGAACGGTTTCTTCGTGTCTACGGAAAACGTGTTTGAAGATCTCTTTGTTTCTGAATCTCCGTTTGATGCTCAGAACAAACTGGCGTATCAGCTTGCTTCGGTTAAACCTCTTACAGAACTGAAGATGGAGGTCGAAGAAACGGAGAATATCGCATTTGAAGATGACGGCTATTATCGTGCAGAGAAGACAGGACAACGGCTGGAGATCACTCTTACTTCGGAAGAGTTCCTGACAGATCCTAATATACCTATATATTTATATTGCACAAGTGAACAGAGATCCAACATCGAAGTGTACCTGCTGGACATTGATGGAATACGTCATCCGCTGGACAGCAGTGATTATTCATCCGGTTCCATCTTAAAACTGGATACGGAAAACATGCGTGACAGAAGACTGCAGATCCGCATTACGATCGCAAATCCGGATAAAGCCAGATTTAAGATTTTTACCGTGATCGAAGACCGTGAGAAAATGAAGTGGTTTAAGACAACTACGAAGGACGGCGCCTGGAACATTTCCGAATTCCGCGAAGGGTATGCTTCCGGAACGATCAATGCGCCTTACTCCGGTCATGTGGTATGGAGCATCCCTGCCGACAGTGGCTGGTCAGCAACCATTGACGGAAAAAAGACAGAAACTTTTGCCGCGTACAAATCTTTCCTGGGAATCCACGTTCCTGCAGGCGAACATGAGATCACGATCAAGTACACACCGGAAGGATTCGTCCTTGGTGCTTTTGCATCGGGAGCCGCCGTATTCATGCTGATGGGTCTGACGATCGGATATTTCCTTCCCAAGAAGGATAAGAAGCAGAAAGAAACGAAACCGGAAGAAAAGGAGACTGAGTCATGATGAGCAACGATCTTCTTTTCCCCATGACGTTTGTCGTATTTGATATGGAGTGGAATCAGCCGATTCCATATATTCCGTCCCCGATCGATCCCAAGATTCTTCCTGGAGAGATCATCGAAATCGGAGCTGTAAAAGTGGAGATGCTTTCTCCCAATGAATACAAGCTTTCACGTCCGTTCTCCGTGACGATCCGTCCGGTGTACTACCGCATCATGAACAAGCAGGTATCCAAAGTCATAAACAAAAGCACTGATGACTTGAAGAGCGGCATGCCGTTCAAGGATGCTTATCAGCAGTTCATGCAGTGGTGCGGGGAAGACTATGTATTATGTGCCTGGGGCGATTCGGATATTTCCATTCTCAGATCGAATCTGAAGATCCACGGTTTCTCATCGGAGATCAATGAACGGTTCCTGGATATCCAGCCGCTTTTCGGAAGGGTAGCCGAAAATACGTCCCAGCAGAGAAGTGTATCCTATGCCGTAGATTTCTACAGGATCCCTAAGACGGATGACTTCCACAGCGCTGACAGGGACGCATGGTATGAAGCGCGCATTCTGAAAGAGACACTGATCGATTACTTTGTTATCCGTGAAAGAGGAGAGGAGACGGAACAGTCGTTCCCAAGTCTTCGTACATATATCTCCAATCCGAACCTTACTACCCAGAAAAAATGGAGAGGTGCCGCTTGTCCGACGGAGAAAGAAGCCGGACGTAAATCTCTTGAGGAAAAGATGAATTGTCCGATCTGTGAGTCAGACCTCACTGAAGAGATCGGGTGGTTTCCTTCCGGACATTCTTTCCTTTCTCTGTGGCAGTGTGCTACTCACGGGACCTTGTCCGGACGGATAAGAATCAAGCGCACCCCGAAACAGGAGTTTTACGGATCGGGTCAATTGAGATTTGTTAATGGTAACGCTGCGAGGTACGTGAGGGAGAAATGGCAGGAAGAAAATGATATAATAGAAAAGAAGAAAGAAATTGCCAGTAAAATCGAATTGAAATGTGACAAAATGTGAACTTTCCAGCAGAAAGGCTTTCTTTTTGCATTTATCTAAATATAATGATAATTAAGTATAACCAAAAAATGTAACCTAGAAGAATTGAATCAAAAAATTGAGACAGAAAATTGGAGGCAACCGAGATGAAGTTGTTACAATTAGATAAGTGTCATCAGAAAAACAGCAAACGAGGCGGCATGCTCGTCATCGTTTTGATGATTTTTGCAGTTGCACTTATCCTCATTTCATCTGCAATGACGATCACACTCTCCAGCCGTTCCCGCTACTATGTAGATGCAGAGCGCAGCCAGGAGAGACTGACTCTGACCTGTGCGGCAGAGGCAGTTATTGACGCCGTTGAGACACAGGAAATCACGGATGAGCAGCTTATTGCGATGTCCAAGAATCCGACGAAGCCTTACGAGATCACTGGTGCTTCGAAGACCACTGTAAAAGATGGTGCTACGGCAACCAAAGGTTATGACATTGCTCCTGGTCTTACAGGTGAAGACGGAAGCAGAACTTACATGTATGTTAAGCCGGCAGGTGGTTCTTCTGAGGACCTTATTCTCGAGTTCAGCACAAGAATCGATGTTACCGGTGAGGACACGAAGAGCGAGAACTTAACAGTTTACTTAGAGCACTTCGATCCGCCGAAGGTTAATATCTGCGCTAACATGGTTACTCTTGGTGACCCGAACAGCAACAACCAGGTTAACCGTATTTGGGCAACTGGTAACGGATATACCGGTCAGGCAGGTTCTTTCATGGTATTCCATGGTGATGTCGACCTGACAAATGAGGCTTATTCCAGAACTCCTGTTGTATTTACCGGTAAGGTAGCTACAGGTGGTGCGGGCACATATTTCAAGAATGACGTTATCCTTTATGGTAAGGACGCAACTCTTGATTCCACTAAGTCTTATGGTAATGGTATGCAGATCGGTAATAACAATACCGGTTCTGATCTTGGTGGTGTGTTCTTCCTTGGTGTTGGATGTGAAAACAGCACTCAGAAGCAGCAGATCTTCTCTTCTCCGATCACTGGCTGGAACTATGCAAACATTACAACATACGGTGCTTTCTTCTACCATGCAGAAGGTGATCTGAAGATCGAGAGTACAAACAGCCGTGGTATTGAAACTGCTGTTATGGGTCAGGGTGCTAATATTACAACCTCTAACATGGGTAACAGCGGTACTTACTTCACAAAAGTTAACCTGAAAACTGACGGTGCGAACTGGAAGAATCAGGATTGGGAAATCGCGAGCACTGCTAAGGGTGGAAGCGTAACTGCTTCTAACGATGAGATTGCTCAAAGAACTGAAAAGATCAATCAGAAGGCAAAGGCATATCTGCAGTCCTCCTCTCTTGAGACAGCTGCTAAGCAGAAGATGCCTTCTCCGGATGCATATCAGACAAAGTTCATCGATGATCCTTCTGAAGGATTCCTGGCAAGCTCTGACACAACATACATTACCGGTAACGAAGGAACACTTCCGGCTGGTAAGTATGAGATGTACGGCACATACGGCGGTGGTCGTGTTCTGAACATTGATCTGAAGGACGGAAATGCTACGATCTATATGTCTGAGAATACAAAGTTCGAGGACTTCAGACTCAATGTTTCCAACAAGTCCGGAAATAAGCTCTACATCATCATTGAGGCAGGCAAGACATTTGAGATGACTTACAACGCTCAGGGCATGACAGGTGGTCTCTCTTCTTGTGATCTGCGTCGTGCATCTATTGAAGGCGCACGTTCCAGCTGCAACTTCAACATTCAGAACTATGAACTGTATGGTCAGATGAATGGTGTTGACTATCGTCCGCAGGCTGGTCAGAAGCCGGCTGCTGTTGTAATTGGTCTTGGAAGCAACACTTTCAAGGTTGATGGTGGCGGATGTGTATGTGATGCTTATGTATCTCTCGCAGGTGAGGGAACAAGCGCAAGTACATTCTCTGTAACTGGTAACGCCCTCTTCTACGGACGTTTCGAGAGTGATAAGTTCGAATCTAACTCTAACCCGATCGGCCTGGACTATTGTCCGTCGCTCGATTCCCAGGATGATCCGGATAAGCCGCTGGCTACACGCTATCGTGCTAAGAGCTACTCTTACCACTATTGATCAGTGTCACGATGACTGACAGAGATTAAAAGTTTCATATCTGAGACACATGAGGGGGGCTCGAAAGAGCCCCCCAAATTATTTCCGGAAAACAAATGATCAGAATCCTATTATCTTAAACCGGCTGATTAAGAACAGCCGGTTTTTCTTATACATGTTATTCGCGAGAAAATGTCCCAAATAACACGAAGACTAAACAAGAGTGATTGGATACAGACGGATCAAATCTGATGCGATAATGGCCATTCTAAACGTGAATGTGAATAAGTTGGGTTAGAAGAGGATTGTAATCCATGAAGTCAGCTAGAGAATAAGCACTAATCTCAGTGCAAAAGTGAAGGAGTATGCATGAGCTGAATTGAGGATAAAGAGATCAATAAACTAGAGCAGCTCAGTAACGATATCAAGAAAATAAATCCGGATCCATACAGGTATATAATAGTGCTCATTTCTCACATACGAATCAGTTTGTTAAGGATCATAACATTACAAAAGCCTGTAAGGGTGCATAAACGATTTATATGACAAAAAGCACATCCAATACCACAAGAAAGTACATGCATCTATTTGGGGCGTTTACGCGCGTTCTAGAATAAAGCACCTGCATGGATAGACCGTTCTGGAGAGAATAGGAGAATGGATCGCATCCCCCTTGATTAGAATAAAAAAAGACCGTCTGCTGTGAGACGGTCTCTTTTTGAGTTTGTGTTGTGTTTGAGTTTGTGTTTTGTTTATAGTTACTTATTAGGTTGTTAAAGCACCAAGTGTGAAGCTGCATGAGCCTGCATTATTGAGCTCAGCCATGTCTTTTGCCTTACAAGACGGGCAATATACGACAACTTCATCTACATATGCAATTCCGGAAGAAGGATAGGCGTTATCTTTCATCTCAAGAACAACTTTAACAGTCTTGCTAGCTTTATTCGTAGTGATCTTTAAGGTCAAACCCCATTTTGCTGAAGAGTCGCCTGCATGATACTGAGTGAAGCCAGGAAGAGCCTGCGATCCATTGATTAAAACATACTCACCTTTATCATCAAGCTTGATTGTGTCTCCTTCGCCAATACTGGTTGCGTTGCAAAGATGATTCTGGATAGCTTTCAGTGTGAGGGATGCATAGTCATGCATATCATTTACTACTGTAACTTTAAGATGGCTGTAGTTTACCGTCTTGAAAGTAGAGTAGAGGTAGAAAGACATCATCATCATGATAGCAATTACAAGTACCATCTCAAGAAGAGTGAAGCCGGATTTACGATTCTTTTTCTTATTCACACGAATCATTGACATCCACCCCCTTTAAGAGAACAGTGTGCTGTAAGTACAACTAGGTTCTGTGCACTTAGCAACATAAATTACGTTACCACTTGCATCTGTCTGCTTGTAATATCCAAGCAGACCATGGCTAGCTGTCTTACATTTTCTAGCAACATATGTAAAACCATGACGATTTGTAGTTGCCTTGAAACTTGCATCATCTGTAAACGCTGAACCGGAAGAGAAAATAGACATTCCAGTATTCTCAACAAATGCATGAACCTGAATAACGCCTGTATATCCCGGACCGCTGATCAAAAGAGCCGTGGATGAGTTTCCACCAGTAACTCCAGTAGTTGACTTACCCATAGTCTCATAGCACTTTCCGGCATTTACATTACTAACGCGCTCAGCCAACGCAGTATCACCTGCATAGTTTAGCGTAGTCATAAAGCCTTCATAAGAAATGAGCGTGACAATGAGTAAAAGAGCAACCGCTAACATAGTCTCAAGCAACGTAAAACCGCGCTTGGACGATTTTGTATAACGAAACATCTTCTATTCCTCCTTAAAAACCAGCAGATACGAATGCACTGTTTTTTGCTGCATTATCAGCTCGGAATTCCACGCGTTCACTCGCGAGGCTTGAAGAAGCATCGTTACCCTTGGAAACATACCCGTGAATGGAAATGCCAACAACCGCAGCTAAAATAACTATAATAGCGAGAACTAACACGATCTCCATGAGTGTGAAGCCACGCTTCGACTTATAGATTCTGCTCATAATTTCCTCCAAGTATAACCGTAATCATTATATCATACGGATAGCGATATGCAAATACTTCAATTGTTAACAAATAGTAAAAAAGAGGGGGCTTTCAAGCCCCCTCCCATTTAAGTTCTACTCAATTAGTAATTAACCAAGGATCTTGTCGATCTCAGCTGTTACAGTGTTGATAGCCTTGTTATGCTCTTCGATGGAAGATGTAGCGGACTTCGCCTTGTTGAGATAAGATGCAACGGAGAAGAATACTACTGCTGCCAGGATAACGATGATAGCGATAACGAGTACCATTTCAACGAGTGTAAAACCTTTTCTGTTCTTCTGAATCTTCTTCATAATAAGTTCCTCCTAAAATGTTTTTTTGAGTTTGTAATTACATTATAGCAGGTCATTCTGAAAATGCAATAGCAATTTTGAAATTTCTTCACATTTTTGTGAATTATTTTTTCAAAGCCGTCGAAAAGGTGCCATATGTGGCCTGATTCTGGCAGATCTGAATATAGTTTTTTACATTATAACACGCTTCTGTAAAAGAATGAAATGACTGAAATAAAAGCGTTACATTGATTCCATGCTGCTCCGGAAGGCCATTTTTACTGTTGAGAAGGACAAATCGTTTTGAGCCGTCCCAATTGTGAAGAAATGTGAAGAGGGACCATCTGAAAGATGATCCCTCTTATAATTCCTATTATATAACTAACGGATTAACTCTATTAGGTTGTAGGAGCGTTTTCGTCAACGTTAGCCTGGTTGTTTGTACCATAGAGCTGGTTGTACTGATCAACGAGAGCTCTATATTCCTCAGTTGTGATGAGACCGATCTTGTAACGGATATGAAGCTGTCCAAGAACCGGCGGAAGTTTTTCTGCTTCCTTGAATGTTGTTTCAAGGTAGTTCCACTCATAACCCCAATGGCTCCATGCCGCGAACGGACGGTTAACCTGGAAGTTGAAAGACATGAAGGAAATATATCTTCCATAGAGCGGTGAAGACTCAGGTACATCATAGAACTCAGGATTAACAACTACAAAGTAGCTCGGGAGACCAACAAGTCCACCGGTTGCGATGTTCTGAGCGCCAACCCAATCCATGTAATTCATGCTTGTCGGAGCAGCGGAGATACGGTCGATCAGATCGTAAGCATATACATCAACTGCTGCTGTGTATGTGCAGAAACCCTGCTTTGTATCTTCGATAGAGATCTCGGCGATCTTTACATAGTTCGGAGCATCAGTCTCGATTTTCTTAATAGCTGCAACGAACTCTTTGTATCCGACATATGTCTTAGTCTTGATTTCGTTAGCGTTGTTATAGCCATACTTCTGAGCTTCCGGGTTCGGAGCCTGAGCATCTGCTGACTTCATGTTCAGCTGAGAATAGAAGACAGTGAATGGGATATCTGGCTCTGCCTTACCATCGCCAACTTCATCATGTGTCAGAAGGAATCCGTCTGTTCCGGATACTTTGATGGTATAACGGGAGGATTTAGCGCGGTTATCACTGATCTTTCCGTCAGTCTTTACAACAGTATCATATGTGAGAGGAGTGTTGCTGATCTCAACAATGAACGGAATACCGGCATCCTCGAAATTCTTGAAAAGTTTTCTCTGAATAGAACCTGTTACCAGATCAGGGAGAACCTTTGTCTCAAGAGCCTGGAGCTGACTCTTCAGCTGTTCGCGCTGCTCATCGAGCTGCTGAGCTTGCTGGATAATAGCATCGTTTCTTGCTTTCTCCTGCTCGACTGCTTTTAATTCTTGTCTTACGTCACTTAACTTATCGAAATTCTTCTTAATTACACACAGATAGCAAACTGCGCCAAGAGCCAGAAGAAGAACAATAAACAGTAAGAATGTATCTCTNNGCCAGAATTTTTCATCAGGACTCACCTCCGTTGATTGGTGTATACATCAGTTCGATGTTTGTATTGCCGGAAATCTTGCCGCTCAGTTCATCGCTATTGATGATTTCGGTAAGTCTTTCAGGAGTAACAGCAGTACCATTGATCTTAACGTTGGTAAGCTTGTAATCAACACCATCCTGGCTGTATGTAGCGATCTTAGGCAGAGAGTAAGGAGAACCAACTGCGAAAGACTGAGAACTAAGGACTGTAAGCGGTGTAGGTGTATCTCCATCTACGAAGGAAGCATATGTCAGGCTTACATAACCCTTAAGTGTACATGTGAAGCTGAAAGCATAGTTCATGTTACCAAACATGAGGGTATCTTTCTGATAACCGAGCTCGAAAGGATCAAACGGTGTGATCTTATCTTCGATAGCTGCGAAGATGCCCTTCTCATGCAGAAGATGCAGATAGTTCAGTGCAGACTCACGGCTGATGGACTGTCCGGAAATCGTAACCATACCATCAACGTTATCATAAGCTGTCATGATCGTATCATCCGGCAGGCAATCTTTACAAGTTTCAAGAGTTGTAGAAGAAGCTACTGTCTTAGAAGCGATCTTGTTGTCGAGAGTAGAGAGGACGTAGTAGTAACTACGGAGTTCCTCAACCTCTGCCTGAGACTGGTCTTTAGCTCTCAAACGAGCCTGGTACTCTGCGTCATTCATTTCGGCCTTCAGATCATTGATTCTGTTCTGCTTATTCATGATCTGGATACCACAAGCGATCCAGACGATGAGAGTAAATACGAGAATCACAACTGTTGCCAGAAGGAAAAACGGGAATGCTGACGAAATTTGTTGAGACGCAGCAGAACTGAACTCTGAAAAGAAGTTCATATCTTTCTTTGAAAAGTCATTCTTAGATTTTGCAAAACTCATAATCTCGCCTCCTTTCAGTTTTCACGAATGAGTGCGCCGCACGCATTCACATAATCACTAAGCTGGAAGTCCTTCGGGCCCTGAACAGTATTCAGAGAACCAAGGATCTCAACCTGTGTACCTAACTGGCGAGCCAGTTCTTTGTCCATCTTTCTGTATCTTGCGCCGGATCCATAGAGGAAGCATGTGCTGATCGCATCAAGATGATACTTGGAGATCGAGAACTGAGCTGTTCTGGAGATAGCATCTGTAAGGGACTTGAAGTAAGCCGATACAGCACTGTTCAGAGAAGGCTCGTCCTTAACGGTCTCGTGCCATACATCGATATCGGAAACATCCACGGTGGAGATGCCCTCACCCTTAACTACCTGCAGACGGCGGGTAAGGATGGAAGACTTGTTCGCGGAGTTGCCCTGAACCTTCTTAACGGTCTCAGCGACCTGACGGACGTTGGAGTGACCGAACTGGAGACGACGTGTAAGTACCGGGAATCCCTTATCGAGAACGGTGATATTTGTCGTCTTGGAAGAAAGCTCGATGAGAAGCAGTGTGTTGGAGTTGATGTTGGTTGTTCCGTTGATCGTTCCGCTCTTAAAGAGTTTTCTGATCGCGTTCGGGTTAACATCCAGAGCAACCGGTACGAGAGCACTGGTCTTCATAAGCTCACGGAAGTCATTTGCAACATCCTTCGGGATAGCAGTAGCACGTACTTTGTACTTCTGCTGCTTTGTCTCTTCGTCTAATACTTTATCATAGATAATATACTCTACGATCATGTCACGATTGTTAGTGCCCTGACCAAGGATCTCGTAACGGACCATGTCGCGGAGCTGATCGCCCTTAACTGCCGGAAGTTCAAGATCTCTTGTGTGAAGATAACTACCTTCAACCGTTAAAATTGCACGCTTGTCCTGAATGTTACTCTTAGCAAGCGCATTCTTCAACGCCATTACCACACCAAACTGGTCTGCGATAACACCGTCTGCGATTGTGTCGGACTCGAGCGGGATCAGACCGAACTTATCGATCGATACTACACCTGTTTTACGGTTGTAGCCACCGAGTACCATTTTCATGTTTGAGCTGGAGACGTCAATAGATATCTCTCTGCTGGTTCCAGTTCCAAAAGCCATAATTAATCTCCTTTCGAGTTATCATCACATAATGTTCTTGGTCATTGTGAGTACCGGCAGACCGCAGGCACCTACGATAACAAGAACGACACCAGCCATGATTACGATCATGATCGGCTCCATAGCAGCAGTCATCTTAGCGGTTGCTGCATCAGCCTCATCTTCGAAGAAGTCAGCAGCTTTGTCCAGGATGCTGTCCAAAGTACCGGATTCTTCACCGATCGCTGTCATAGCGTAAATCATAGGAGGGAACTCCTTGATTCCACGGATAGATCTGGAAACGGAAGAACCTTTACGGATCTCGTTTCTGGAGTCATAAAGCTGAGCTTCCAGATACTTGTTTCCAAGAGTATGGCTGGTGATCTCCATCGAATCGAGAACGCTGATACCGCTTCGGAGAAGTGTAGACATCGTTCTGGTGAATCGAGCTGCAGCAGTAGCTTTCTGTGCTTTACCTACTACAGGACAACGGAGAAGGAATCTAGCCCAGGCCATTGAACCTTTCTCAGAGTGCTTCCAGAGACGGAAGCCAACGATAATAGCCAGGATACCACCAAGATACAGATACCAGAAATCGATGATACTGTCGGAGAATCCCATGACGGCTTTCGTGAGTGCCGGGAGGTCACCGCCCAACTCATTAAGAGTAACGGCGAATCTCGGAACAACGAGGGTCATCAATCCGACGGTGATACCGAAGGTAACGACCGCGAGGATGATTGGGTAAACAAGAGCAGCACCGACCTTATTCTTCAGTTTCTGTTCTTTTTCAAAATGGGATGCGAGACGAGCCATAACTTCGTCAAGACGACCGGATTCCTCACCAGCGGAGATCATGGAGACCATGATGGTAGGTAAGGCTTTCGATTGTTCACGGAAAGCTTCAGATAATGTTTTACCAGCCTGAATAGATTCATATACAGAACCAATAACCGCCTTCGCTTTCTTACTTTCCAGCTGCTGATAAAGCATATCCAGAGAACGGATAACCGTGATACCGGCGCTCAAAAGAGAAGAAAGCTGACGTGTAATGATCATCAGGTCCTTAGTCTTCAACTTCGGACTTCCGACGTTCATGTTAAGGATACTGGAGCCACTATCTTGCTCAAGTGAAGCAATGAAACGACCGTCAGCACGGAGCATCTTTGAAGCATCCGCTATAGTTGCGGCTTCAATGACACCTTTGCTGGAACGACCCGCTGCATCAACTACTTCATATTTGAAATTTGGCATGAAGCAAACCTCCTTTTTTCTTTTTTATCAGTATTCGAGAGAACTAAACAGACCGCTGGAAACGGAGTTCGCTGTACCGGCGGAAGCCAGATAACGACGATACTCGTCAGGATCTTTACAGCGGGTGATCGCTGTTTCACGAGTGATAAGACCTTTCTTGGTGAGCTCTGCAAGATAGTAGTCGAGAGAGCACATGCCGGACTTGAGGTTTGTGGCAATCGTATTGTCGATCTGATAGGTCTTACCTTCACGAATGAGGTTTCTTACAGCGTCATTCGCGATAAGGATCTCAAATGCTGCGACACGTCCGGAACCGTCTGCACGGGGAAGGAGTGTCTGAGAAATAACAGCAACCAGAACGGTACCAAGCTGAACACGGATCTGATCCTGCTGATGTGGAGGGAATACGTCGATGATACGGTTGATAGTATCTGCCGCGCCACTGGTATGAAGTGTGGACATAACCAAGTGACCGGTCTCAGAAGCGGTGATCGCGGTACTGATAGTATCGAGGTCACGCATCTCACCAACCATGATAACATCCGGGTCTTCACGGAGTGCTGCACGGAGAGCGTTTGCAAACGAAAGGGTATCTTCGTGAACTTCACGCTGGTTGATCATAGACTCACCATGACGGTGCAGGTACTCGATCGGCTCTTCCAGTGTGAGTACGTGACAACGGCGGTTCTGGTTGATGTGACCAACCATAGCAGCCAGAGTCGTTGACTTACCGGAACCCGTAGGACCGGTAACGAGGATCAATCCACGCGGTTTGAGTGCAAGGTCCTTGAACAGTTCAGGAAGACCAAGACGCTCGCAGGAAGGGATCTCCGTTGTGATAGTACGAGCAGCAAGGGTATAACTGCCGCGCTGCTTAAATACGTTACAACGGAAACGGCTGTAATCCTTAACTACGTATGAGAAGTCGATCTCACCACGCTCGTTGAGGTACTGCTGTCTCGATTTGTCCAACATGGACTTACACAGATACTCAGTGTCGCTCTGTGTGAGGATGTTGGAGTTTAGGGGCATGAGTTCACCGTGTACGCGAATCATCGGTGGCAGACCAACGGTGATGTGCGTATCGGACGCCTGGCGGCGAACAGCCTCTGTGAGAATGGCATCCATACTTAATGTAAATTCTTCCACTTTCTATCCTCCTTAACCGTCAATGGAATATGTTACTTTACTCATTTCCTGCACAGTAGTAATACCCTCCAGAACTAACTGTGCGGCTGAGTCGGCAAGCATTAATGTACCTTCAGAGATAGCAAGAGCACGCATCTCGTCTTCTGCGGCACGGCGCTCGAGGAGAGCTCTCATTGCCTTGGTCATGATAACGACCTCGTGAATAGCGATACGTCCTTTATATCCCTTTTCATTACATTCGGAACAACCGGCACCGCGATAAAGCTTCTGTCCGGGCTTGAGCTTGAGGAGCTCGACTTCATCCGGACCCGGTGTGTATTCTTCACGGCAGTTGGTGCAGATACGGCGTACGAGACGCTGAGCAACAACGCCAATGAGAGCGGTGGAAACCATGAACGGCTCGATACCCATATCGATCAGACGGTTGATAGAGGAAACGGCGTCATTGGTGTGGATGGTACTGAATACCAAGTGACCGGTGATAGCAGCTCGCATCGCGATCTCAGCAGTCTCACCGTCACGGATCTCACCGACGAGGATGATATCCGGGTCCTGACGGAGGATAGAACGGAGGCCGCTTGCGAAGGTCATACCGGCCTTGGCATTAACCTGTACCTGGTTAAGTCCCGGGATCTGGATTTCTACCGGGTCCTCAACAGTTACGATGTTTGTTTCAGGTGTGTTCTTCTCGGAAAGAAGAGTGTAGAGCGTAGTTGTTTTACCGGAACCGGTAGGACCGGAGATCAAACATACGCCCTGAGGTACTTTGACGATTCTATCAATCATCTCGTTGTTGTGTTCACTGATACCAAGATACTTACGGTTCAGGTTGGCGTCGTTCTTAGCCAGGATACGAATAACGGTTTTCTCGCCGTGTACCGTTGGGAGGACAGATACACGCATGTCAACCGGCTTTCCGTTGATCATGGTCTGGACACGACCGTCCTGAGGAATACGCTTCTCGGCGATGTTCATGCCGGAAAGGATCTTAATACGAGTGATGATGGCGTCTCGAGCAGCAACCGGGTTGCTCATGATTTCCTGAAGAACGCCGTCGATACGGATACGGACTCGAACACGATCTTCCATCGGTTCGATGTGAATATCTGAAGAGTTAGCACGGATAGCGAACTCGATCATGGAGTTAACGAGCTTAACTACCGGTGCGTTGTTTACTTCATCGGTGATCTCGTCGCCGAGTTTCTTCATATCCTCGATATCGAGGTCGGCAGCGAGGTCATCAGCAGCCTGCTTCGCAACCTCTTTACCGTAATTCATCTTTATGGCAGAGAGGATCTGCTGCTTCGGCGCAAGCAGAGTTACGATCTCGTTTCCTGTGCGGAAACGGAGGTCATCAGTTACGAGAATGTTGAGTGGGTCATAAATAGCTACAACGAGTTTTCCTTCGTCAAAAGCTACCGGAATGATCAGGTTTTCTTCACAGTACTGCTCGGTTACGACCTTGGTTGCTTCCTGGTCGATATCTACCTGCTGGAGATCGATGATCGGGAGATCGTACTGACTTGAGATCGCTCTGAGAATATCCAGTTCGGTCAGAAGACCTTTCTCTACAATGATTTCTCCAAGTCTTTTTTTGCTGGTGTCAGCACGCTGGGCTTCCAGCGCTTCCTGCAGCTCTGCCTGAGACAGGAAACCGCTGTCGATAAGAATATCACCTAATCGCTTCATCATACCCTCCCAAATTGATGTACGTTTAGTTTAGTGCGGGATATATCTACCTCCCGCGGAGTATACGTCGATAATAGTAATTTACACCCAAACGTAAGCGCTTGTATAGTCTCTGAGATAAACAAAAAATTACAATTTCGCTCATACCCTAAGCGAAACTGTTATCATCTTGTAACCCTTTCCCAGACAAGACCCGGTGCAAAACCATTGTCTTTTTACTCACTAAATATACATGGAAAATGAAGATTTTGCAACATAATTTGCCCGTGTTGCCTGCATTTTTGCAAAAAACTTTGATAGAAAACCAATGAATTTGAAACAGAAAATTGCAAAGAAGGGGTATTTATATTATTGTTAGGTGGAAAGATACAGGAGTGTGAAAGTATGGATCCGGAAGTAGTTTTGGCAATAATCAACATAGTTCTCGCAGGAATGTTCGGTGCCGTGATCGGCAGTTTTACGAATGTCTGCATATATCGTATTCCGGAGCACCGGACAGTCGTGAAAGGTCACTCGATGTGTATGACCTGCGGTCATGAGCTTGGCGCACTGGACCTGGTCCCGATCTTCAGCTGGCTGTTCCTGGGTGGTAAATGCCGTTACTGCAAAACTCCGATCTCTTCAAGATATATCAAGATCGAGAGCCTGACCGCGCTTATGTACATGGTCATGGCGGCGACTCATCTGTCCATGTTCCTGGATCCGACCGTGGAAGACCCGATGACGAATATTTTCCCGTTCATCGAGCTCTGCGCACTCTTTATCATGATCAATGTCGTCATTGTTGAGATGATGATCCAGCACGATACCGGTTCCTCTATGTACCGCATGTCTGTGGCTCTCGGTATCGATTTTGTAATCCAGCTCGCTGCCCGTATCCTTGCTGTCGCGACAGACGATTCTATTTCAGGTGAGCTCTGTGACAAACTCGCGGGATGGGGGATCGAGATCCTCGTCGGTGCGGCGATCGGATTCGTAGCCGTTGTCCTGGCAGTGCTTTTCGCGAACCGGCCGAAGGAACTGAGCAAGTACTTCCATGACGCGAAATACCGTGGAGTAAGGACATCTGATGTATTCGCGATCGTGCTCTGCGCCTGCATCGGTATTATCCCTGCAGCTGTCGCATCGGCCGTATACCTGATCGGAAGGATCGTTATCGGTAACGGAAAGAACGTGAAATATCTCGGCATTATTCTGGCAGCCGGCGCGGCGGTAGGATATTTTGCAAATTGCGCGATTCAAGTGATATAATACTTTGAACATTTTTATAAGTAATTGGAGGTTTTCCTATGTCCGGTCATTCCAAGTGGAATAACATCAAGAGAAAGAAAGAAGCATCTGACGCGGCGAAAGGTGCGGTATTTACCAAGGTCGCAAAAGAGATCATGGTAGCTGTTAAGGCAGGAGGTCCGGATCCGGATAACAACTCAAAACTCAAGGACGTGATCGCAAAGGCAAAGGCTGCGAACATGCCGAACGATAACATCAACCGTGCCATTAAGAAGGCAGCGGGTGCAGGCGAAGGCGATGATTACGAAGAAATCGTATACGAGGGCTATGGTCCGGGTGGAATCGCCATCATGGTAAGAACACTGACGAACAACCGTAACCGTACGGCTGCGGACGTCCGTCACATTTTCGATAAGTATGACGGAAATATGGGTGTTTCCGGAAGCGTTTCCTTCATGTTCCAGGAGAAGGGTACGATCATGATCGACTCGGAAGAGTTCGAGGACGAAGAGCAGGTCATGATGGATGCTCTCGACTGCGGTGCGGAGGATTTCAGCGCAGAAGACGGCTATTACGAGATCCTGACAGATCCGGCCGCTTATTACGAAGTGAAGGATGCTCTTGAAGCGAAGGGCTATTCTTTCGTGGATTCTACACTGGGCCCGGTTCCGCTCAACTGGTCGAAGGTTGAGGACGAAGAAGTCGCTACAAAGCTCGAGACCATGCTTGAGAAGTTTGATGAGAACGACGACGTTCAGGAAGTTTTCAATAACTGGGACAACTAATTAACTAGAGGTATAGTAGGAATGGATCTGCCGAAGCAAAAAGGCAAGGAACAGACTGAACATCCGGAAGAGAGGCAGGAAGCTTCCCGCCGGGGTGTGTTTATTCCTGAGCTTCGGGCCACTCTCAGACGCCTTGAGAAGAACGTTGAGACCCGTGCCACTTCACGTATTGAACGACAGATCGAGAGTGCGGTAAACGATGAGAAAGAGATGCGCGAAGTACTCTCTACCATCGCGGTCGTAGCGTTTGTCGGTTCATCCGGTACGGGCAAGAGTACGCGTGCGATCCGTGTCGCGAAGCAGAATAATATCAAATACATCATCGATGACGGCCTTCTGATCAACGGAAGCCGTATCGTGGCCGGCAACTCGGCGAAGAAAGCGGCGACGAAGCTCGAATCAGTGCGTCAGGCACTCTTTGAGGATCCGAGCCGTTCTTCTATCATGAGAAAAGCACTGGCGGAGAATCTTCCGTCAACACTCATGATCCTCGGCACATCCGATGCGATGCTCGAGAAGATCTGCAATAATCTCTGGCTCAACCAGCCGGCGATGCTGATCCGTATCGAGGATGTCAGCTCGGAAGAGGAGATCTCGCAGGCGAGAAACACGCGCCTTCGTGAAGGAATGCATACGATCCCGGTACCGAGCATGGAGATCAAGCACGAGTTCTCCGGTTATTTCTCGGACCCGCTCAACCGTCTGAGAAGAAGATGGGATAAAGAGAGAGGACTTCAGCCTGTCGTTCCGGAAACGGAGAGAACGGTCGTACGACCGACGTTCTCGAGCTTGGGAAGTTACTCGATCTCGGACGATGCGCTGCTCGACCTGGTAAAGATCATTCTTCGTAAGGTCCCGGGTGTTCACGATGTTGTCGGTTTTTCTTCGGAAAAGCGTGTATACGGCGTCGTCTTAAGCATCGACCTCGAACTTTATTACGGATTCAATGCCCAGGAAGTGCTTTACAATGCGCAGCAGCGCCTGGGAAGATATATCGAGGAATATTCCTCGATCAATATGGTCGCGGTAGATGTCCGCGCCAAACGCCTGATCCATGAGGATCCGGCCTGATACCTGTCTGGAGGTAAACCATGAAAGTTGAAAAGATCTATACCATTCCGGTCAATGACGCATACTCTTCTTCGTGTGCCTGCCCGCTCTGCGCGCTGAAGGCGAAGGTAGAGGCAGATTCTCTCGATTACTATCTCGGACCATCCCTGATGGAACCGGATAACAGAGTACTGACAAATGAGTCCGGTTTCTGCGGCGACCACTTAAACAAGATGTTTGGAAGAGAGATCAACCGTCTGGGCATGGGATTGATGCTGCATACGCATATTCAGGACTTTAAGAAGTCCACTGACCCGCTGTGGGAGAAGGCGGCTCCTGCGAAGAGAACACTTCTCTCCGGTAAGGACGCGGATTACAAGAAGCGTCTGACCGCTCTGGCGGACAAGATCGATTCGAGACTTGAGTCCTGTATCATCTGCGATAAGATCAACACGACCATGAAGCGTTATATGGAAGTCATCATGTGGCTTTACTTCGAGGATGCTTCCTTTAGGGAAACCTTCGCGACCAAGACATACCACTGCCTTCCGCACGTGGCGATGCTTCTTCGCGCGGCAGCAGATGAGCTGAACCAGAATCAGGCGGCAGAGTTCGTGGAGGCCCTGGCGAAAACACATAACGGCGGTCTGGATGAACTGATCAAGGATGTTGAGTGGTTCACATTGAAATTTGACTACAGAAACAAAGAGAAGCCCTGGGGTAACAGTAAAGATGCAGTACCGAGAGCGATCGCGATGCTCGGCGGCCAGTCCGCGGACGCACCTTCCGCGAAGGAGGATGGTAAGTAATGGAAATGGGTAAGATCTTTACCTCAGAGTCCACAGAAACGGTTCCACAGATTGCGCTGACTGACAGAGAGGGAAGCCCTAAGCGTGTCGTTCTCGTGATCGAGGGTGAGATCGTGGGCGATAACAAAGGTGATGAAGAGTCCCAGGAGCATGGAAAAGAACTGATGCTTCATGCGCTCTCCAGTCTGAAGACAGCCAAGGCGGTTCCGGATGAGATCCTGCTGATCCATGACGGGGTCAAGCTGATCCTGCCGGAGAGCGAGTGCTACGCGTGCTGGAAAGATATCCTCGACAGAGAGATCGTTGTAAAAGCCTGTAATGAGTCGCTGTTCTACCTCGGGAAGATCCCGGAGGACAGAAGGATCATCTGTGAGGACATGGCCGACCTTCTGCAGAGCATGCTTACCGCTGACCGTGTCGTAAGGCTTTGAGACGGGAGACGAACTGATGGCATCCGTTAAAAGATATAAAAAGGAAGATATAATAACATACTGTCTCGGAGCGACGGTCAGTATGGAATACCTGAACATTCGTCCGAAGGATGTAAAGCAGATCTATCTGCACAGTGCTTTTTACGAATCCGAGACGAAAGAGAAGATCCAGAAGATCTGCGCGGAGAGAAATATACCCTGCGAGGTCAACGACAAGGTCTTCCAGATCCTTTCGCAGAAAGAAAACTGCTTCGTAATCGCTATGATCCGGAAATATACCTGTGAGCTGGATAAGAATGCATCGCATGTCGTCCTGGTCAATCCGGGTAATTCCGGAAATGCGGGAACGATCATCCGCTCGGCGGCAGGTTTCGGAGTGACGAATATCGCCATCATCCGACCGGGTGTAGATTTCTTTGACCCGAAGGTCATCCGGGCATCCATGGGCGCGCTGAGCCGTATCAACTTCAAGTATTATGATTCCTGGGAAGATTATGAGAAGACCGACGGCGCGGGAAACAGGCACTTCTATCCCTTTATGCTCGATGGAAGTACGCTTCTCCATGAGACAAAGATCGAAAAGCCTTTTTCACTGATCATGGGAAATGAGGCGACCGGACTTCCTGCATCTTTTGCCAAGATCGGCTGTCCTGTCCGGATCGAACACACGTCGAATATCGACAGCCTGAATCTCCCGATCGCGACAAGCATCGGCCTTTATGAAGCGACGAAGGGTGATTTTCGCGTATAAACCGGCATCTTGAGAAAATTTGCCGAAAAATCAAAAAAACTCTTGCACCGCACAATTTTGCATGGTAAAATGTCTCGGTGTCTGAATGAAGATAAATACTGATGGAGGTGAAGGAAATGCCGAATATCAAGTCCGCATGTAAGCGTGTTAAGGTTACTGAGAAGAAGACCTTGGCTAACAAGATGAAGAAGAGCGAGATGCGCACCATTGTCAAGAAGGCAACGGCTTCTATCGCCGCCTCTGATGATAATTCCGCAGAGCTCGTTAAGGACGCTCAGGTTGCACTGGATAAGGCAGCAGCTAAGGGATATATCCACAAGAACGCTGCAGCTAGAAAGAAGTCCAGACTGGCTAAGGCTGCTAACGCAGCAAAGGCGTAATTCGATTTAGAATTGAATTTTCAAGAAAGACTGTTCCAGAAAACGGGACAGTCATTTTTTATGTCAAAACTGTTAATTGACAATATTTAATATTAATAAACTGTTGCAGTTTTCTAAAAAACGTGTTTTTCTTAGGATTTTCAGAGTTTTTCGGGTTGTTTTTATTCTCTTGCCCTATATACTTAACATAAGAAATCGTGTGTGAAACCGATTTCAAATTGCTTTGACAGCATTGGTTGGGACATTAGAAAAGGGGATGCATATGAAAAAATTATTTCAAAGCAAGAAGTTTATTGGCTTTTCAAGTTTAGTTCTGGCTACATCACTTGTGCTCGGAACCATCGCGGTCAGAAGAACAAAGACCGGCGTGAAGCTCGGAATTCCGACTGTGAACGCGGCTTCGGATCTTCTGGACTATGATTCCTCAAGTCAGGTCAACTACAGTACGATCCTCGGTCGTGCTTCAGACTATGGTATCCTGACGCGGAACCTGAATCATCTGCACCACATGCAGACTACGTTCGCGACTTCGGAGTACACCGGAGGACAGTACTCCTGTGATGCTAACCTTTCCGGTCCTGCCGCAGCACAATTTATCGTTGCGGACATGACAGGAAATTCCACACTAAGTTTGGATGATATGGTCTATATGCAGCATATGAACTATGTTGTAGACACTACATATGAGCTCTCGGTGGGAGAAGTTAACGGGAAAAAGCGTATCAGTACGCCTAAGCCGGATCTGATCGAGATCCTTCCGAGAACGTATTCTCAGTCGACGCTCAATCAGAACATCGATTCCATGATCGGACATATCCAGACAGAGTCCGCAAAACTTGCTGCAAAACCGGCCATCGACATTGATGATGTCCTTACCCAGAGTCCCACAGACGCAAGCCAGTATATCCTTGATCTGGATGATCCCGCTTATGAGGGCGCAACCATCTATTTTGATGTTGATGAAGGCAGCCCGTTCCTCCGTGCAATGGGTGATAACCTTACGATCAAGAAGAGAGCAAGCACTGTTGTCGTCTTCAACGTAAAAGGTTCTTCCGTAACTCTGAAGCAGATCAAGGTTCAGGTAGGAAATGAGATCCATCAGTCCAATACGGATTGGCAGAGCCCGATGAATGCCCAGAACACATTTGTCGATGAGCAGATCGCGAGAAAGATCGTATGGAACCTGACAGAAGCGACAGATGTAACGCTGGATACATGTGCAGGTGCTTTCCTCGTCCCGACGGAAGGTGCGTTTGTAGATGTTACCGGTGGTCCGAGTGCAGGCTGGATCGCATGCGCAGGTACTACGAATATCGAGAAGGTAGAGTTCCACTTCGTATTTACAGACCGTTCCGAAGAAGGAAATGATGTATTCAACAGTTATATGCACTTCGCGACAAAGAAGGCATTTACTTCTGATTTTACTGCTCCGAATGATGACGCGAACGTAATATCAAACGTACGTATCCTGCAGGGTGACTACAGCTTCTCTCTGACAGAAATGACGGATTACACATACAGTACACCGATCGCAAGAGCAGATAATCCGATGGTCGTACAGAACGATGAATTCGGCAAGGTAACCTTCCCATCCCTTACTGTAGATGTTACCCAGGTCGATCCGCGTGACCCGCTGCATCGTTACTTTGTAATCAAAGAATCAGCTAACCAGTCGAGAGATCCGCATATCACCAATTCTACAGGTGAAATCGATATCGATATGGAGATCCGTAATATCGAAGGAATCATCCATTATTACATTACTTCTTATCATTACGCGACTGCGGAAGATAAGGCTGCCGGCAATTTCTATAAGATGAATAATGCTGTTGAGATGTCCGGTACTGAGTTCTCACTTGGCGGCTTCTACAACAAGTATGATGTAGAGAAAGCTTCTCTCCAAATCACGAAGAAGGTAACCTTTGAGAACAATAACAGTGAAGGTTTCCCGACAGATAAGAAATTTAAGGTAGAAGTTAAGAAGGGCGCCCAGTATGTTCAGGATATAAACGGAACGATCGGCGGCGCGAAGAATTACTTTGAGATCTCTGCAAATGAGACGCTGACGATCAATGGCCTTACCCTGGGTGATTATACGATCATCGAGGATGAGACGGATGTCGGCGATTTTGAGCTGTCAACAACATACAGCGCGCAGAATATCACGCTCGCGAACAAGAATGAAGTTGGTGAAGCGACGATCACGAATCACTACACCAAGCTCGATAATTCCAATAAAGCGAAGCTGATCCTGAGAAAGACGATCGATATCGATGGTTCTACGATGAATCTTCCGAACGCTTTTAAGAATAAGGAATATACATTCTATGTTCGTGCGGTTAAAGGATGGGAAGTCAGATATGTAAAGGATAACAAGGGTACATTCGAATACAGCCCGCAGCCGATCACTGTGACAGCGGGTCAGGACGTCGTTATTACCGGACTGGATCCCAGCTATACCTACTCTGTGGAAGAGTTCTTAGGATATGGACCGCAGAGACTGGTAAGCGTAGAAGGTTATGAGTTCCTCGAGAATGACAGCACCCTTAATGTAAATGGTATTGATATTCCTGCCGGTGGTGAGGATACTGCGGAGATCATCAATAAGTATGAGAAGAAGGTCGGATACTTAAAGATCACCAAGCAGTTTGTCCTTAATGGCGGTAATAACCAGTACAGCGCACTTGATGCGGGAACTGCAAATCTTGATCTGAGCGGCCTGAAATTCCACGTGACCGGTCCGGATGGATTTAACAAGACGGTTGCCTGGAGCGAATTTTCAAATGGCGAATACACATTCCCGGATCCGGTTCCGCAGGGTAAATATACGATTACCGAGGAAAATCCGAGTGCAACAGGAAACGCGACATATACTTATGTAAGTACAGTCGTACGTCATAATAATGATAACAACTATGCGCAGAGCGAGAATATCAATGTAGGTCCGGGTGAAAACACTCCGGCTAATGCAAGAAACGCGATCGTCCGCAACATCTATCAGGAAACGAGTACTCTTCCGAAGGGCAGTATCCGCATCCAGAAGATGGTTAATCCGTCTACGGTAAGCACTACGGAGTTCTACGTATATATCACAACGACAGAAAACGGACAGGTCAAGTACTGTAAGTTTGATGCCGCTGGAAACTTCATCAGCGCGGATGCAGTATCTGCCGGACAGTCGCTTAATGACTACCGCGTAACGATCACTGCAAACGGAGGTAATGGACAGATCCTTGTGCAGAACCTCCCGATGGGTACATATATGGTTACTGAAGATGAGGATGCAGCTAAGATCACCGGTATGCATCTCGGAATCTCCTATGAGAACCAGACGGTTACCTTAAGTGAGAATAACCGTCAAAAGGATACGATCATCAGGAATAATTACACTGATTATTCTCTCAAGGTGAAAAAGGTCGTTACAGGTACTCCGCCGTATAACAACAATACATATGAGTACGCGATCAAGTGCGGTGATCAGTATGTTCAGGCGAATGGACAGCTTGGCAGCAACATTCATTACTTCACGATCGCAGCCGGAGAAGAGCAGGAGGTCGTTCTGTTCCAGACCGGTGACTACTCTGTAGTCGAGAGATTTGCCAACTGGGCAATGGAAGGCACAGAGAAGGCTAAAGACTATAACATTCACTATTCGATGCAGACGACATACAGCTCGGATAGCGTGACGGTCAATGGTCAGAATGAGACCGGCGAGATCACGATCACGAACCACTACACGCATAATGTAGAAAAAGGCAGTTTGACAGTAAGCAAGACCGAAGCCGGCGATATTCCGGCGACCGGAAAGCCGAGCAGCTACACATTCTATGTGAAGTGTGGAACACAGTATGTTCAGGACGATTCGACCGGAGCACTGGGTACCGATCCTGTAGCGTTTACTGTAAGCACAACTGGCGACAAAGTAATCGATGGTCTTGATCTGAATAAGACTTATATCGTAGAGGAAATCGCAGTTACGGGACTTCCGGAGGGTTACACCTGCGCCGCGACATACAGCGAGAGCTCGGTTACTCTGAACTCTACCGACAAGGATGGAAGTATCGCCATCACAAATACTTACACATACACGGCTCCTGAGACAGTGGAAGCTACAGTAAAGAAGGTATGGGATGACAATGATAACCAGGATGGTATTCGTCCTGTGTCCCTGACTGTAGATCTTCTGAAAAACGGTACTAAGATCGATGAGGTAACGCTGAATGCAGGAAATAACTGGTCAGCAACCAAGTCCGGTCTCAAAAAGTACGATAATGGTGTACTGAATGTATACACATGGTCTGAACCGACTATTACAGGATACACATCCGCAACTATGACTCAGGACACAGTTACGACGTTTACCAATACTCACGCACCTGAGGAGATTTCGGTATCCGTCAAGAAGAACTGGAACGATTATGATAATGTTGCAAACAAGAGACCGAGCAGCCTGGAAGTCACTCTTAGTAACGGCACTACGGTGACTCTGAATGCTTCAAACAACTGGTCGGCAAAGGTAGATCATCTGCCGAAGTTTGCTGATGGTAATGAAATTGTTTACACATGGTCGGAAGGTACGATGCCGATAGGTTATTACCTTGACGGTCAGTCTGTTGATGATTCAGATCCGGCAAATCTGATCACGACGATCACTAACACTTATGACCAGTCTCAGGATACGACCACGGCAAGTGTAGAGAAGATCTGGGTCGATAATAATGACCAGGACGGAAAGCGCCCGGCAGAGGTAACTTTTGACCTTCTCAGAAATGGACAGAAAATTGCGTCGTACACCGTGAAGGAATCTGACGGATGGAAGAAGACCGTAAATGATCTTCCGATGTATATCGGTACAACTGTCTGCACATATACGTGGGCAGAACAAGCGGTTGCCGATTATACTTCGACAGCATCTGCTGAAGGTCCGGACATGACGTTTACCAACACACATGCACCGGAAACAACTTCTGTATCTGTTAAGAAGATCTGGGATGACAAGAATGATGTAGCCGGAAAGCGTCCTGCTAACCTCATAGTAACTCTGAGCAATGGAACAGAAGTTACTCTGAACGAGTCAAACAACTGGACCGCTACAGTAAATGATCTTCCGAAGTATGCAAACGGTACAGAGATCACTTACACATGGACGGAGAAGAATGTACCGACAGGTTATGCTGTTACCAGTAACACGCAGGATGCAAACGATCCTTCTCTTACCAATATTACGAACTACTATGATCTGAACCAGGAAACTACTTCGCTGTCGATTACGAAGGACTGGGATGACTTCAACAATGCGGCAGGAAAGAGACCGGATAGCCTGACAGTAGAACTGTACGCAGATGGTGTATTGAGTACTACTGTCACCTTGAAGGCGACAGAGAACTGGACGGCTACAGTTTCAGGTCTTCCGATCTACGATCCTACTACCGGTGCGAAGATCACTTATGACTGGTCAGAGGGAACAATGCCAGCCGGTTATTCTCTTAAGAGTGTAGCTACAGGCACCACGTCTACGACGATCACCAACACGTATGATCTGTCACGCGAATTGATCAAGGTGACTGTACATAAAGATTGGGATGATGAAAATAATCTTGCCGGAAAGCGTCCTGCTAATCTTACCGTTAATCTGAGTAACGGCGATCAGGTCGTTCTGAACGATGCTAACGGATGGACAGCAAGCGTGAACGATCTTCCGAAGTTCGATGCACTTGGCAATGAGATCAGCTACACATGGACAGAAGATACACTGGATGCCGGATATTCAATCTCCGCGTATACCGATGATCCTTCTGATCCTGCAAATCTGGTAACAACGATCGTCAATACGTTTGATCTGACGCAGGAGAAAACATCTGCAAGCGTTGAGAAAATCTGGGATGATAACAATAACCAGGATGGAAAGCGTCCTACTGAACTGGTCGTTACTCTCCTTCAGGACGGACAGTCATATCGTTCTGTAACATTGAATGAAAGTAATAACTGGAAGGCGTCCTTCGATGATCTTCCGAAGTTTAATGGTACTTCTTTGTATGATTACACATGGGAAGAGCCGATTGTAGCCGATTACACTTCGAGCAGTTCTACTACGGGTGCGGATATGAAGTTTACCAATACCCATGCGCCTGAACTCATTTCCCTCTCTGTGAAGAAGGTATGGGAAGATTTCGACAATGTGGCTGGTAAGCGTCCGGATAGCCTTACTGTAACTCTTAGTAACGGAACAGAAGTTACTCTGAATGAGGCTAACAACTGGACCGCTACAGTTGACAATCTTCCGAAGTATGCAGATGGAAATGAAATCAACTATACCTGGACCGAGGGCAATATGCCTACAGGTTACAGCTGGGTCAAGACAGAAACAAGCTCGGCAGATCCGGCTCTTACGGTCATCACTAATACTTATGACCAGACACTGGAGACAACATCTGCGACAGTCACGAAGGTCTGGAACGATAACAACGATCAGGATGGAATGCGTCCTACTGCGCTGACAGTAGATCTTCTCAGAGATGGCACGAAGGTCGCTGAAGTGACGTTGAATGAAAGTAATGGATGGACGGCAACTCTGTCCGGCCTGCCAAAGTACAACGGAGCGGCAACATATAACTATTCATGGGCGGAACCGTCTGTGACAGGTTATACCACGGCTTCCACGGCTGCCGGCGCAGACATGACCTTTACGAATACACATGTAACGGAAAAGACGTCTGCATCTGTCCAGAAGATCTGGGACGATAAGAACGATGTGGCCGGAAAGCGTCCTGCTGAACTGACAGTAACTCTGGATCAAACCGGTGATGTTGTAGTACTGAATGAGTCGAACAGCTGGACTGCTACGATCACAGATCTTCCGAAGTACAGTAACGGAACAGTGATCGACTATACCTGGACGGAGGATCTGCAGACTGCAGGTTACGCACAGGCTGGTGTTGCAATTGATGCAGCGAATCCGACACTGACAACGATCACAAACACTTATGATCTGGCTCAGGAAGAGACGACCGCATCTGTAAAGAAGGTCTGGAATGACTTCAACAATGCGGCAGGTAAGCGCCCCGCGAGCCTGACCGTGACACTGAGCAATGGCACCCCGGTGACATTGAACGAGGCTAACGGATGGTCTGCGACAGTTGAGAACCTGCCGAAGTATGATACAGCAACAGGCGCCCTGATCGACTATACATGGAGCGAAGGTTCTATGCCGGAAGGTTATACGCTGACCGACACATCTGTCAGTGGACAGACGACAACGCTGACAAATACATATGACCTGTCCCGCGAGAAGACTTCCGCAAGGATCCAGAAGATCTGGGATGATAATAATGATCTGGCCAGAAAGCGTCCGACCAGTCTGAAAGTAACTCTGAGCAATGGAACAGAAGTTACTCTGGATGCGGCACATAGCTGGACCGCTACAGTAACAGACCTTCCGAAGTTCGATGCACAGGGCAGTCTGATCGTCTATACATGGACTGAGGAGGCACTGCCTGCAGGTTATACCATGACATCGAATGAGGTAGATGCTTCTGACGCGACATTAACGACGATCACGAATAAGTATGATCTGACAGTGGAAGTAACATCTGCAAGTGTTGAGAAGACATGGAACGACAGCGATAACCAGGATGGAATCCGTCCGGATACTCTGACTGTGACTCTCTATCAGAACAGTGCGGAGTACACGACGGTTACGCTGAATAAAGCTAACGGATGGAAGGGAACAGTAAATAACCTTCCGAAGTATTCTGGTACACAGCTGAATGTCTATACATGGTCCGAGCCTGTGATCAGTGGATACACATCAAGTTCTTCTAAGAAGGATGAGACTACAACAGTGCTGACAAATACCCACGAAACGGAGAAAGTAAAAGTCTCCGTAACGAAGGTATGGGATGACAATGGAAATATTGCCAACAAGCGTCCTTCGAGTCTGACAGTAACACTGACGAATACAAATCAGACGGTAGTACTGAATGAAGCAAACAGCTGGACTGCTTCGATCAGCGATCTTCCGAAGTATGCAGGCGGTGTCGCAATTGACTATACATGGTCGGAAGGTACTCTTTCGGGAGGATACTCTCTTAAGGACAGTACTCTTGATACAACGGATCCGACAACTCTGATCACGACGATCACAAATACCTACGATCAGTCGATCGATAAGACATCTGCAACCGTCGAGAAAGTCTGGAATGACAGCAATAACCAGGATGGAAAGCGTCCTGCAAACCTGACAGTAAAGCTGTATAAGGATGGCAGTGAGTACACCTCGGTTACACTGAATTCTGCTAACAACTGGAATCAGACGGTCAATAACCTGCCTATGTATGACGGATCGAAAGTATGTGTTTACACATGGGAGGAGCAGAGTATTACAGGATATACTTCGAGCTCCACGAAGACAGATGCGACAACGACGGTAATCACAAACACCCACGTGACAGAAACGACCAAGGCTACAGTCAAGAAAGTATGGGATGATAAGAATAACCTCGCAAACGCTCGTCCTTCCAGCCTGTTTGTGACACTGGTTCAGACTAACGACAAGGTTGAACTGAACGAGGCTAACAACTGGACAGCGACGATCGATAATCTGCCGAAGTACTCTAACGGAACAGAGATCGCTTATACATGGACTGAGGATCTCCAGACCGCAGGCTACACGAAGACCGGCGAAGCAGTCAGCTCTGATGGAATTACTACGACGATCACAAATACATATGATCTTACACAGGTAAAGACATCCGTGACTGTCAAGAAGGTATGGGCAGATAGCGATAACGCAGCAGGTAAGCGCCCGGCCAGCCTGGTCATGACATTGAGTAATGGTCAGTCTGTGACATTGACGGAAGCAAACAGCTGGACCGGTACGATCACCGGCCTGCAGAAGTATACTGCGGCAGGCGACCTGATCGACTACACCTGGACAGAGGCTGTGATCGCTAACTATACACAGACATCAGCAGTGACTGACAGCAATGGTGTGACAACGTTTACCAACACATACACCGCACCGGAAGTAACATCCGCGACGGTCCAGAAGGTGTGGAATGATAGTAATAATCAGGATGGAAAGCGTCCTGCATCGTTGACAGTCAAAC
>DBYF01000112.1:0-15362 GCA_002310155.1 Mageeibacillus sp. UBA1193
GCCTTTCCTGTGCGAAAAGCACTGAAAAATGGCACAGATTTGGGAGCCCGGCCCATGCGGTCACCAAATAGAATACCATGCGTTCTGGGGTACGTCAAGCATAAAGATTTATATATATAGAAAAGCACTTCTCCTCCGGCAGCAGACGTGCCGGCATAAGCCTTTCTTACTTAAGCTTCCTGACCGAGGCGCCGAAGTCGATCACTGCCTTGAGACGGACGTTTCTCGGCTCTCCCGTGTACTCTTCCTTCATTCTCTCGAGGAGCATGCGGACCGCGGTCTGTCCGATCTTTCGGATCGGCTGGATACCGATGGTCAGCGTCGGGTTATACACGTGCGCGATCGTCTGGTTCTCAAATCCTACGAAGGAGACATCCTCCGGGATCTGCAGATGCTTCTCGTTGATATACATGACGGCACCGCAGGTCAGGTCATTACCGCTGGCAAATACTGCCGTCGGACGGTCCTTCTTCTGCATGAAGTGCATCATAGCCATATATCCGCTCTCTTCGGAAACGTTCTCCAGATACAGGAGATCCGGATCGATCGCGATCTTCGCTTCTTCATGTGCCTTCTTATATCCGGCGACACGGTCATCCGTCGTATTGAATCCCTCGGCACCGCCGATGAATCCGATCTTCTTATGACCGTTCTCGATGAGATGCTTCGTGATGCGGTACGCGATATCGACGTTATCGATCGTGACGGAATCACAGGAGATCGTCGGATACTCCATGTCCACGAAAACGATCGGCACATCTGCCTTCGCCGCGCGGTCGATATCTTCCTGGCGTACGTTCATCGGCTGCATGATGATGCCGTCGATCTGCTTGTTGATAAGGAAATTGATCTTATCGGACGCGCCCATCGGATCTGTCTGGGAATAATCGCAGATGATCGTACTGTAGCCTGCCGCATACAGTTCCTGGTCGATATAGGAAAGAATGGAAACACCATAGTAATCCGCAAGGCTCGGGATAAGAACACCGACCGACATGGTCTTTCTGGTCTTCATACCACGCGCGACCGTATTGACCTGATAATTCAGTGTCTCGATCGCCTGCTCGATCTGCTCGCGGTTCTCTTCAAGAACGTTTCCGCCGTTGATGAACTTAGATACCGTCGAGATCGAAACTCCCGCCATTTTTGCAACGTCTTTAATCGTAGATGACATAGGCCCTTATCCTCCCCGGTCAGAACATCATCCAATAAAGGCACGAATATAAAACTACAGACAGTGTCTCCCCCAGAGCTCCCCTCTTGATCACCCGGCGCAGATACGACGCACCGAGCAGAGATAACGTCAGCAAGAGGATCTGCATCGCACACAGTCCTCTATCTATTATAATCGAGAAAACGAAAACAATCACCATCGGAACGAAACGTATCGCGGAAAATTTTATTGAATCGAGAACACTCTGTTTCGTGCCCTGGATCCGTCCGAAGAAATTGTCCGAAAGCTGCAGCATGACCATGGCGACTCCCGTCATTACAGAGAGCATAAGCGCCACCAGGAGCATGATGTCCGGCTTTAAGAATCCGGCACCCTTCCACAGCAGAGCCAGCATGAAGATCACAGCTCCGAGAAGGATGGTGAAAGCCATATGGATCCCCCACATGGAGCGGTTGGATCTGACCTTTCTGTTCTTGATCTTCCGGATAAAAGGAAGAAGGAAGAATGCGGAACTTAAGACAGAGACACAGATCCACAGAAGGATCACCGTCTGGAAGGCGGGATCTTTTCTTGTGATGAAATACATAGTGAGAACCGACATCACGATACCGAGGAAGATCTGCAATGCCAGAAGATGATTCAGTGAACTTTTATACTTCTCCGCGATGGATCTTCCGCGGATCTTTCCGTCACGGCCGCGCTCATGCTTCACAGGCTCTTTTTCCGAAGAAGATTCCGCATTATCAGAAGATCCTTCTTTTGCCTGCTTGGAAGATACCGGCGCGAACTTCTTATTCTGCGGAAGTGTCGACGCGTAAAGGAAGAATGCGATCATGGTTAAGATCGTGCACACGGACTTCATGACCCATGTCAGGAAAGGTCCCTTCGAGACGCCTTCTTCTTCCAGCACATGGTTCTTGATGTAGTTGGCCAGATACGACTGCACGACCGGGTTGTTGATCGTAATGAATGACGCGATCTGCGGATCACTGTGGTCTCCTCTTCTCGCGTAGTATCTCTGCGCGTCCGAGGAAAGGAAAAGCTCCGGGGCATTGCCGTCGGACTGGATACCGCGGGTAAACTTCGTATCCTCTCCGGACAGACGCTCGTAAAGCGCGTCCGAAGTCTTATTCGCAACTGAGAAGATCGCCACCCGCGCGGAAGGTTCCTTGGTGCCGACCTCGCCGAGTTCATTGATATCCAGTTTCGGGCAGATGAGGATCAGGTCCGAGATCTTATCGTTCTTCGACACAAGGGAGAAACCCGGTTTCGCATAGTCACCTTCACAGATGAGCACCAGTGATTCGACCGATTTGAAACCAAGTACTTTATCGATCTTCTGCTGCATCTCCTCTTCTGAACAGAAGCTGTCGATCACGAAATACGATGCGACGTCCAGCTGTGAGAAGAGCTGGCTGTAGTCCATCTGCGGGAACATGATCTCTTCATGTACGAACAGAAGTGCCGCACGGCCTGTCGATCCGTCATTTCTTCTCGGGATCAGGATAAAGAGCGATGATACGATCAGTATCACCGCGAGAAGGATCGTGCAGATGATTCGAAGAGTTCGGACCTTCTTCATTACTTACTCCATGCTGACCAGACGGTCGCCGAGCGAGCGGATATCCTCCGGTCCGAGGATCAGGATCATGTCGTCTTTATTCACGACAGAAGAAAGCTTCTCGACGATCGCGTCCTTCGATTCGAAGAAGATGGCATGACCGCCACGCTTATTGATCTCGTCTGCGATATCCTTCGAGGAGATATCTCCCGGATTTACTTCACGGTCGGAGAAGATCTCATCAAAGAAAACATCTTCACACGGAAGAAGTGATGTTACATAGTCTTCGAAAAGCACTTTTGTGCGGCTGAATGTCAGCGGCTGGAATACCACCCAGGTCTTATTGTGCGGTACATGGGATGCCGCGTCGAGAGTCGCTCTTGCGGCACTCGGATGATGCGCGTAGTCAGTAACGACCATCGCACCCTTGAAGGTGCCCTTGATCGTGAAACGGCCTTCCGCTCCGGTAAAGGACGCAAGTGCTTTTGAAGCGGCGGAAGACGTACCTCCGGCAAGCGAAGCACATGCGATCGCGGTCAGTGCATTATAGACGTTATGTGTACCCGGGATCGCCAGCTGGATGTGTGTATACGGACGACCCTTAAAGAGGACATCGAAGCCCGCTTTACCATCTGTGTATTCGATATTTACCGCACAGAAATCCGGCTCTCTCTTGAAGAAGTCAAAGCCCTCTCCCTCGAGACCGGTCGTCAGGATACGCGGCTCTTCCATACCAAGCTTGGCACGGCATGCGGGGATACGCTTGACGCACTCCTGCACGTTCGTATCGCCTGCCGGAATAACCAGTGTTCCTTCCGGAGAAAGTTTCTCTGTGAACTGAGCGAAAACATCGATGACTTCGTCGATGCTGCTGTAGCAGTCGACATGGTCGTAATCGATGTTTGTGATCGCTGCGATGGTGGAGTAGAACTCCAGGAAAGATCTGTGGTATTCACATGCTTCCGAAACGAGAAGCTGATCCTTCGAACCCAGGTAAACACTGCCGCCAAATGCATCGAGTTCCGCGCCGAGATGTACGGTCGGATTCGCGCCGCTCTCGAGAAGGATCAGGGATACCATCGAGGTCGTAGTTGTCTTTCCGTGAGTACCGGAAATGTTGATGACGTTTGCGAAGTTTCTGGTGATCAGACCGAGGAACACAGATCTCTCCATGACCGTCAGTCCATTCTTTCTGGAATAGTCGAGTTCAGGGTTTCCGGGAAGGATCGCCGCGGTGTGTACGACGATATCCGGAGCGAACTCCTTGATGTTCTCTTCACTATGGTGACCGTACACCTTTACTCCGATACCCTCGAGTTCACGTGTACGCTCCGACGGATGCATATCCGATCCGCCGACGATCAGTCCGTAATTACATGCGATGCGGGCCAGGCCGCTCATGCTGATACCGCCGATTCCGACAAAAAAAACGCGCTTGCCGGAGGGCAAGTCTTTCATACCTTCAGCCATACTATTTCTCTCCAATAAACCGGTTATTCGGTAAATCCTTAAAAAATAAAGATACCATGTGCAAATGCGTGGGCATTTTCCTTCCCATTATACCCTTTTTTCGACAATTTATGATGATTATCGAATAAAAATATGTTATCCTACACAATAGTGGGTGTATAGGGTTATATTTCAGGAGGCAGACATGGAAATATCGGATATCGTCATTCGTAGACTATCTTTAGAGAGCAAAATGAAGGCCATTGTTTCCATTACTTTCGATCATCAGTTTGTTGTTCACGACGTTAAGGTCGTTGAAGGTAATAACGGACTCTTCATCGCTATGCCCAGCCGCCGTACCCCCGAGGGAGAGTATAAGGATATCGTTCATCCGATCAACTCCCAGTTCCGTGACCAGATCTCCGCACAGGTCCTTGCCAAGTATAAGGAAGCCATTGACCAGCTGTCCCAGCAGGTAGCGGATATCCCTACACCAGAGCAGTATTGAGCTGAATAATAGTGCTTTTCGACAAGACGGCCGGATCATCATCCGGTCTTTTTTTCATGTATAATATGTAAAGTAAATATGATAAGTGGGGGTGTGCATTTTGAAACGATTAGTTTCCGTTTTATTATGCGGTTCAATGCTTCTGTCGCTGACAGCATGTTCGAAGGCTTCGACAGAGGAAACCAAGAAAAAGAAGAAAACGAAAAAGACAACTACTGAGGAGACTACAGAAATATCCGAGACTCCGACCGAGGATACGACATCGGATACTGAGCCATCCGAGACTACGACCACCGCGCCGGCAAACGTTTTTGTTGTCGACGATTCTCTCGAGATGACAGGACTGAATTTCCCGATGCAGTACTGGGACTATACCCCGGCATTTAGTGCTTCCGATGAGGATACGAACTGCCTGTTCCTGTCTGTCGACCAGCTTTATTTCGAAGACGGTTCTCCTTACACCGCGCTGGGGACTGCCCTCGACCGTGACCTCAAGCCGTTAGCAGATGCCACGATCAAGAAGTTCCAGGATGACAGCGAGGCTTTCTTAAAAGAAGCCAAAGCGGGAAATGTTCCGGACGGCAAAAACTATAGCTTCAAGACCGCGATCTTCCGCTCGGATTCACAGATCTTCTCCTGCGTCGTTACGGACATGGCGGATATGGAAGAAGGCAAATTCCTTTCCTTCAGCTACCGTACACAGGACGGCTCCAGTATCTCGTTTGATGATGTTGTTCTCAACCGTTCCGCGTTAAGTTCTTACTTCGAAACAGTCTTCGCACAGCCGGGCGCAGACAGCGATTATCTGTCCTGGGTATCCGAGATGGAATCACACATCGTAGACGGCACTATCCCGTTTGCCCTGACCTACGATGGAATCATTTTCCTCGACACTAGTTACAGTATGATCAATTACTACCCATACAAGCTTTCCGTCATCGGTCATGAAGATATCTTCAACATGGAATACTTCGGAAAGACACCGAAGTACTACACCATCTATGATGATCCGAATCACAATATCGTCTGGGATGTAAATGGTGACGGACAGATGGACACGATCGTCTGCGAGAGCGAATACTCCACGGGTACCGGCAAGTACGGTGAAGACGAAGTGATCCTGAAGATCGATTACAACGGATACAAGATCGACTCCAGATCAGAGGGGATCGACATCTTCTCTTACGGCATCATGTATTCCATGATCATGAAGACGGACAGCGGATTCTATCTCTACTGCCGCATGAATTCCATCGATTCTTTTGAAGATACATACGTCTTCAAGATCGATGGTGACAAGCTCACCTATGTTGGCGTTTTTATGGACTTCATGAGTTCCCGCGGACTGATCAACCCGGAAGCATTCGGAATGTATGACATAATGGATACGATCGGATCGCAATTCTTCACCAGCGAGTTCTCCGTGATCGGAAATAACGGTATGCCGAATTGCAAGGCAGACCTCTGGTGGACTGACGCGGAACCGATGATGACCAAGATCGACATTCCCTGCGCCAGAGTCAGTGAAACCGATCTTACTAAAGTCGAAGACGTCACGATCCCGGCCGGATCTTTCGTCCGTCCGTACCTCTATGATGTTCAGACAAAGCGTCTGATCGTCGCGGTCATCAGCGAGGATCCTTCCGCGGAGTTCATGGCGGAAGTCGACTTCAGCACAGACGCCGACTACAACATGCTCATCAACGGAAAGAACGTCGAAGACATATTCTACGGTGTTATGTTCTGGGGATAATAGTTTAGGTTCATATATGTTTAAGGAGGATATTATATGAAGAAATTGGTTGCTGTTCTTCTTTCTCTTTCTATGCTGACGGCACTTGCCGGATGCAGTAAGAAAACGGAAGAGACTTCAAAGACATCGAAGACAAAGAAGACCAAAGACACTGAGATCACCGAGACGGAGAAGCCGGAAGAGTCGGAGACAACGACCACCACGACTACCGAGGCGACCGAGACATCAGATAAAACTTCTGAAGATACATCGGATACCCAGCCGGGCCGCGATCTGACACCATCCAATCGCCCGAAGGATTATCCGGTAGCTAACGGTTTTAAGATCCACGAGGATGCCGAGAATCTGCAGTTCAAGCTCATCTCCAACCCGAGAGCTTTTGCCAAAGCGAACCCGGATGACCCGTCCGCACCTGCTCAGTGCATCTTCAAGAACGTCGAGATGTTTGACTTCTTCCCGAACACAGTCGAGGGATATGAGCAGCTCTGGAATTCTGTACAGGCGACTGGCGAGAATCTTGACGCCCAGTATAACGACGCCTACGATAAGACGCTTCCGAATTTCGTATCCGGGAAGAGCGCTTTCTCCGGCGATTATTGCATGGAGAGTAACACATACATCTATCGCGCCGATTCTGATTACTTCAGCTACTACATGACTCAGTGCTACCAGGACGGCACCGTATCAGCTGACTCCATCAAAACATTCAATTACCGCACTTTCGACGGCTGCCCGCTGAACATCAACGATATCGTTACCAATAGAGCCGCATGTGCTGATTTCCTCGAAGATTATGTCGGAAACTCCGAAGCATATGACTACGAAAAAGATTATGCCAAGAAGATTGCGAATCAGCTCCGCGATGAGAATCAGGAGGTTGAATTCCTTCTCGGCTATGACGCACTCTATCTCGTCACTGCTGAAGATAACAGTTTCTTTGCCGAGATCATCAAGATCCCTGCCATGTATGGCGGAGACTTCCTGGACCTCTCCTATTTCGGTTCTACACCGAAGTACTATTCACTTTCAAGCGACGTCTATGACCGTATCACATGGGATCTGGATGGCGACAGCAAACTGGATGAGATCTATCCGGAATTCGAGAAGGATGAATATGGCAACATCATCAACATGAACCTCGTTTTAAACGGCAGCATCAAGTCAGCCGTCCCTTCGGGAGAGATCGTTGAAGCAGACAGCGGCCTGTATTTTGTCGGCATGAAGCTCATGAAGACAGATTCCGGCTTCTTTGCTTATCTCGAGCTCAGCCCTGAAGAAGCAGATTCCTACGTTTATGTACTCCACTTTAACGGCAAGTCTTTCGATTACACAGGTTACTTCATCGGTAACATCGGTAGCGATAATTCCTGTTATGATCCGGATAACTTCAAGGTCGGCACCAGCACAGACCTCTTCGGAACAGGATTTGTTTCTTATACTTGCTCCGTGATCGACAACAACGGTCTCCCGAGGATCGTAGATGCGTTCGGTGACAGAGGAGGTATCGCGATCGCTAAGATGGACATCATCTGCAACGAGATCGATAAGGAAGGCCACCAGATCGGCATGTTCACCATCAAGACCGATACACCGTGCTATTGCACAGGACTGGATCTTGAAGGCAAGCGCATCCACCTGTTGACATTAAACGAAGATGAAAGCCAGAACAAAGAAATCGAGCTCTTCGCTTCTGACGAAGGCTACAGACTCGTTCTCGGATCGAAGGATCAGAATGAGGCATTCTACGGACTGAGATACGCAGGCTGATCCCTGCGCCTCTCTCCCCGGGAGAAACTAAGAAATAAACATACGGGTGGATCGTACTTCTCAAGCAGATCCGCCCGTATTCTTTTTCTATACAAAAAGCGCCGCCCCGCATTCACGAGGCAGCGCTTTTACTGTTGATTCAAATGGATGATCAGATCACTGATCTTCCTTCTTCTCTTCCTCATCGGAAGCTTCTGCTTTCTTCTCGAGATCCTCGACTGCTTTCTCGATGGAAGCTGTCTCAGCCAGCATCTCATCAGCTGTCAGACCGGCATTCTCGGAAGCCGTATCTTCTGCTTTCTCAGATGCATCGGAAGCCTCGTCAGAAGTATCCGCCGGGATCACACCGCCGCTGACATAGATCTGTTCGAACTCAGGTCCTTCGATCTTCTCTTTCTCGAGGAGACGGTTAGCAACTGCATTGAGGATGACCATCTTCTCATTGAGGAGATCAAGCACATCGTTATATGCCTTATCAATGATGCGTGCGATTTCTTCGTCGATCGCTGCCGCGGACTGCTCACTGTATACACGAGTATGACCGTAGCTCTTACCGATGAATACTTCATCGTCGTCGTCGAAGATCACGTTCGGGAACTTCTCGGACATACCGTAGCGGGTGATCATCTCACGGGCAATACCGTTGCAGTGCTGCAGGTCGGAAGAAGCACCAGTACTGATCTCGCCGAGGATGATCTGCTCTGCGGCACGTCCGCCGAGGGAGATCATGATCGAGTCGATTAACTGCTTCTTCGTTGTATAGTAGATATCCTCATCCGGCTTGTGTGCGGTATAACCGCCGGCACCGCCTGCAGGGATGATGGAAACACGCTCGACGTGTTCTGTCTCGGAAACGGTACGGAGTACGACCGCATGTCCTGCCTCGTGGAAAGCGGTGAGGCGCTTTTCCTTGTCGGTGATAACACGGCTCTTCTTCTCCGGACCGACCATTACCTTAAATACAGCCTCGGATACATCGGCCTTGGAGATCTTCTTCGCATTTCTTCTGGCGGCCAGAAGAGCAGCTTCGTTCAGAAGGTTTGCAAGATCGGCACCTGTGTAACCGGGAGTGATCTTCGCGATCTCCTTAAGATCTACATCGTCCTCGAAAGGCTTGTTCTTCGCATGTACTTTCAGGATATCCGCACGACCCTTAATGTCAGGACGGGCAACCGATACACGACGGTCAAAACGTCCCGGACGGAGAAGTGCCGGGTCAAGGATATCGACACGGTTGGTAGCCGCGATTACGATAACGCCCTCGTTCGGACCGAAACCGTCCATCTCAACGAGCAACTGGTTGAGTGTCTGCTCACGCTCATCGTGACCGCCGCCCATGCCGGCACCACGGTGACGGCCGACAGCATCGATCTCATCGATGAATACGATACACGGAGAATTCTTCTTCGCGCTGTCAAAGAGGTCTCTTACACGGCTGGCACCAACACCGACGAACATCTCAACGAAGTCGGAACCGGAGATACTGAAGAACGGAACACCCGCTTCACCGGCTACGGCCTTTGCCAGCAATGTCTTACCTGTACCCGGTGCACCGTGAAGGAGGATACCCTTCGGGATCTTCGCACCAAGTGCGGAATACTTCTTTGGATTCTTCAGGAAGTCAACGACCTCCGCAAGTTCTTCTTTTTCTTCATCGGCACCGGCAACATCTGCGAAGTTGACCTTGTTCTTCGACGGGTCATGAAGCTTCGCTTTGCTTCGTCCGAAATTCATTGCGGATCTGCCTTCACCCTGGTTTCTGGAGAAGTTAATCCAGACGATGAAGATCATCGCAGCGATCATCAGTACGATCATGATTCCGGACATGATCGCGGAAACATCTGTCGGCTGCTTGTACTCGAAGGACTCGATCGTGCCGTTCTTCTCCGCTTCCATGAGGATCGTCAGCACGTGGTCTTCGGATTCATACGGGACCTTCTTGTTGACTTCCTTCTTCTTGCCGGTCTCAGCATCCAGATACTTGAATGAGAGCGTGTTGCCGTTGAGAACAACGTCTTCCACCTGTGCATCCTTGTTCCGGATAAGATTCAGCGCTTCCGAAAGCGAAGTACTCTTGCCCGAATCACTGTTCAGGAAGAAGTAGGATGCCACTATCAGGATCACGATCAATACGAGATAGAACGGCAGTCCGCTAAATGACCGCTTCGGTCTTTTTTCTGTTTGACTCATTTGTCACCTCCGTCAACTTCAAGCACACATACGTCCGGAAGATTTCTGTATTTTCCCGCATAGTCCAGGCCATACCCGACGATGAACTCATCCGGCACCTCGATGCCGACATAATCCGCTTTGAAATCCACTTTGCGGCGGCTCGGCTTGTCAAAAGCCGCGGCGACCTTGATGCTATTGGGATTTCTCGCGAAAAGCTCTCTGATCAGGCACTGCATGGTAACGCCGGAATCGATGATATCTTCCACTATCAGGACATCCTTGCCCGAGATATCGTAGTCCAGATCCTTCTTGATCCGCACATTCCCGGACGAGACGGTACCGTTGTAATAACTGGAGACCTGCATGAAATCCATGATCATGGGACAGTCGATCTTACGGATCAGATCGGCAAGAAATACTGCCGCACCCTTGAGGATACCGATCACGACAAGTTCTTTTCCCTGATAATCTTCAGAGATCTCCCGCGCCAGACGGTTTACCGCTGCCGCTATCTCATCACGACTGATGATCACATCCGAAATCCGTTCCATCCACCTGATCTCCTTTCATATCCGCAGTCTCCCCGAAAAACTCGAGAACGTAGAGTGTTCTCTCTCCAGCACTCTCATTTTCCAATGTGGTTTCCCTGTATCTTGCCTCCGACAGCGCATCCGTATATCCTACGGCATGGCCGAATGCCGGCAGCCACAAGGTCTCCTGCCCCTCTGCTACAAGGAGCACCCGGTCGCGGTACCTCGGCAGGATATGCACCTCGTTCATGAACCGGCGCAATTCCTTCGTGCAGGTATTCCCCGCCCGGCATATGGTATCTCCCTGTCTTCGGGTCCGGATCACCGCGTGTTCCAGCACCGTAGAAGGAAAAATCCACGTCGTATCATTATAAACTACCTCCGCTTCTTTCTCAATGGAGCGGAGCCTCATTGACACAAAACTTTGAGAAAAATTAATCTTTTCTCCTAAAGGAAGATCCCGAAGCGCGATCTCTTCCTCCGCCATCGTTTCAGGGACTACGAAACCTGCCCCCTCAACATAGCCCGATTTTTCTCCGTCAAAAGCACTTTCCTTGAAGAGAAACCGGATCATTCCGCCTTCCCTTGCCGCGATGCGGTCTCCCGGAAGGTCGATATAAGAGGATCCGGAAGACTTCTCCGTAAGGTCCATTATCGCGTCCCAGTGGCAAGCCTCGAGATCGACTACATTACCGAATGACCAGACAGCCAGAAGTTTCAGGGCTCTTCTCCGGATCACGGGCGGAAGGGCTCGGAGTTCATCAGCCGGCACAGAAAGATCCCGGGTATCCGCGATCATCTGATCCAGTTTTTCCTCCGCGAGTTCATCGAGATAAACGTTTTCCTCATAGATCCGCTCGGATAATCCCGTCAGAGCCGCGACCGGATTTCTGTTCGTTCCCTTCTCGATGCTCGGGAAGATCTCATTTCTCCAGAAGTTCCTATCATACGTAATATCAGCGTTTGTAACATCGTTACAGAACGGAATGCTCATCTTTTTACAGAAATCCAGGATGTCCTTTTTATGTGCGCAGAGGAACGGGTGGATCACATTTCCGTTTCTCGGACGGATCCCGACAAGGCCTTCCATTCCACACCCGCGAAAGATATGCATGGCGATGCTTTCCGCCTGATCCTCCATGTGGTGGGCCACCGCGGTGACACCGGAATCTCCGGCGGCGCTTCGGAAGAAATCGTATCTGGCGATCCTTCCCGCAGTCTCCAGGCTGATCCCCTTTTCTTCCGCGATCGCGGGCACATCGATATGCTTTGTCACAAGCGGGATCCCGAGCTTGTCGCAGTACTCTCCGACAAGTTTTTCATCTTCAGCTGCTTCTTTCCGGATCCCGTGGTTCACATGAGCCGCGAGGATCTTCATATCCGGGTATTTTCTATCACGGATATCCTTTAAAACGAAGAGAAGCGCCATCGAATCGGCGCCTCCGGATACACCGACCAGAAGCTGCCTTACCGGAAGCAGACGGTGTTTCTCAATATACTGTTCGACCAAGTTGATCAGGTCTTCCACTTACTACACTCCATCAGGGAACTGGCCGGGATCAAAGAAGTCCTGCGGATCATCAGGAACATCGCTCGACCAGTCGGTCATATCAAGGGCTTCAAATTCCATCGACGGATCGCCGGAGAACAGTGCCGCGTCCAGCGCGCTCGGTGCAGGAGCCTGTGAAGCGGACGGAGCGGGTGCCGGAGCAGCCGGTGCCTCACTGTGCTGGTCGATGACATCCTTCGGGATCGTAAGCGACGGCTCAGCGAACATTTCATCCGGAACAGGAACGTCACTCCACGGCGGCGGAGCATCTTCATCGGAAGGTCCGGCAATAGCATTCGGATTCTCTTTTTCTTTCTCGAAGAAGGTCGTTCTGGAACCGTTCCAGGAGAGGAAGACACTCTTCGTCGGACCTTGACGGTTCTTAGCAACTACGATCATCGCTCTCTGGATCTCTTCTGCGTCGATCTTCTTGAACTTCTCCTGTCTGGTCTGTCCTTCGTCATCCTCGGATTCGTCCTTGTGCTTATAGTAATCCGGACGATGGATAAACATAACCATATCGGCATCCTGCTCGATCGCACCGGAGTCACGGAGGTCGGACAGTACCGGGATATGGTCGTCACGTTTTTCAGATTCACGGGACAGCTGCGCCAGCGCAATGACCGGAACTTCCAGTTCCTTCGCCATCAGCTTCAGGGCACGGGAGATATCGGATACTTCCTGCTGACGGGAAGCATTTTTACGTTCAACTGCCGGATTCATCAGCTGGAGATAGTCGATGCAGATCAATCCGAGCTTCTTGCCCAGACGGTTCTGAAGTTCTCTGCAGCGTGTCAGGATCTCGGCCGTATTCAGACCGGAGTGCTCATCGATATAAAGAGGCGTGTTGCCCAGCATCGGCATGGAGCCGTTGATACGGCTCATCTCATCCTGAGAAAGCCTCTTCGAATTCTGAAGGGACGAGATCGAGATATCGCAGCGCGAAGCGAGGATACGGTTCGCTATCTCCTGTCCGTTCATTTCAAGGCTGAAGAACGCGACCGGAAGGTGATCCTTCAGTGCTACATTTACGGCAATGTTGATAACGAATGCCGATTTACCCATAGACGGACGGGCCGCGACGATCGTAAGTGTACCCGGACGGAAGCCGTTCGTTACATGGTCGAGCACGGAAAAATGGCTCATGACCGCACGGTCCTTCGGCGGATGTACGATATTCTGGACGGTCTCCTTAAGGATCTCCTTCAGGGAAACAAGTGCGTCGTCTGACTTGCTGTCACGAAGCTCGGACAGTCTTGAGATCGCGATCTCAATGAGGTTGCCGGGATCAGTCTCGCCCTCATAGGTCTGACGTGTCAGATCCTCCATGGACTTGATGATCTTACGGCTCATGGATTTCTGGCGGACGATGTTGATGTACTCCGACAGATTGGAAAGCAGGGCATGCGCATCAACGATGGAGCTCAGGTAAGCCATACCGCCGACCTTCTCGAGGTCTCCCTGCTTCTTCAGTTCGTCACCGACCGTGATCAGGTCGATCGACTTGGATTCGGAATAGAGATGATAGATCGTCTCATAGATCTTCTGGTGTGCCGGAGTGTAGAAATCACTCGGATCGAGATAGGACGCGACCGTAGTGATCGTATTCTGGGAATCCAGACAGCAGCAGAGTACCGCTACCTCCGCATCGTTATTCTGCGGGGGTACTCTTGTCAGGATCGATCTGTCATTATTCGCGGATCCGGCCATCAAGGTTCTCCTTACTCACCTGCAACTACTTCAACGTTGACCTTGACGCTGACCTGTGTGTGCAGCTTCGCGGTAACTTCGTATGTTCCCAGGGACTTGATCGGATTCTTGATGATAACGTTCTTCTTATCTACGTCGAAGCCTGCCTTCTTGATCGCTTCAGCAACATCCATCGCTGTTACCGCACCATAAAGACGTCCGCCCTCACCGGTCTTGACTGCAAGTGTGACGGTCTTGCCGTCGAGGAGCTTACCGTTGGCACGTGCTTCTTCGAGCACACGGCGTGCATGCTCAGCCTCAGAGCCCTTCTTGAGCTTGTTCTTATTCATGTTGTCCGCGGTAGCTTCGCAGGCCAGCTTCTTTTTCAGAAGGAAGTTTCTGGCATATCCGTCATTTACCTCGACGATATCGTCCTTTTTGCCCAGACCCTTAACGTCTGCTAATAAGATACACTTCATTTTCTCTTCCTCCAGGTTTCTATTCATATTACGCTCTTTCCGGGCTTTCCCGGATAAAAAATGAGCACCCGTATGGTTCCACGCGGGTGCTTAATATTATAATCGTTTTAGACCGTAATGTAAACGCAAATTGCGGCTTCATTACTCTGCTACGAACGGCAGAAGTGCTACATGTCTTGCACGCTTGATAGCGATCGTCAGCTCTCTCTGGTGCTTAGCGCATGTACCTGTCATACGCTTCGGCAGGATCTTGCCACGCTCAGATACGAACTTGCGAAGACGAGCCTGATCCTTATAATCGATTGCTTCAACCTTATCAGCACAGAAAGCGCAGACCTTTCTTCTGGAACGTCTCTGCTTCATGCCGCGATCACCGAACTCACGAGCCGGTGCCTTAGGTGCTCTATTTTCAGCCATGGTAATGTAATCTCCTTTCGAAAGATATCGGACACAGGGTGTGCCCTTTACTGTCAATAACCCATTACGTCAAAAGGAAGCTGTGAACTGTCATCGGAATCCATAGAAGCTTCAAAACCGGGATCGATCTGCTGAGCCGGCGGCGGTGTCTGTGCAACGACAGATGCCGTAGAAGCAGCCGGAGCTGCGGACTGTGCCGGAGCGGAAGACTGTCCCTCGGAACGTGTATCGACGAATTCGATCTCGTCAACAACGACCTCAGTTACATATCTCTTCTGACCGTTCTGGTCATCATAACTTCTGGACTGCAGGGA
>DBYF01000112.1:15402-25362 GCA_002310155.1 Mageeibacillus sp. UBA1193
TGCTGACGCCATGCGACACAGTTGATGAAATCAGACTGTCTCTCGCCGTTCTGGCTCTTGAAGCGTCTGTCACATGCGATCGTGAAAGAACAAACTGCGATATTGCTCGGAGTCTGCTTAACTTCCGGATCCTTGGTCAATCTACCCATTAAAATAACTTTGTTCATAGTCGTTACTCCCTTTTACCGAATTACTCCTCAATGCGGATAACAAGGAAACGCAGTACGCCTTCTGTGATCTTCAGCACACGCTCGATCTCCTTCGGGAAATCGGCATCAGATGTGAAGTTGAACAGAAGATAGAAACCGTCCTTCTGATCCTCGATCTCGTAAGCCATCTTCTTCATACCAATGGACTCCATAGAGTCAATAGTACCAGCAGACTCGATCTTAGCCTTGATAGCCTCTGTGGTAGAAGTAATACCTTCATCACCGAGTTCCGGGCTCAGAACAACCATCATTTCATACTTGTTCGCCATGATTTCTCACCTCCTCCTGGACTAGAACGGCTCTCATACCTTCATCGATGAGAGCGAGGATATTTCTCACATATATAAATATGTTCTCTGCATCCTTCGCAGCACGTGATAGGATAACACATGTCACGGGGACGGTCAACCCTAAAGCCCGAAAAGTAAGAAATCTATCCTCATTATCCGCCTTAAGGGCAGAAAATGATGCTGTCAGAGGGCCCTTCCGTACACCGAAAACCGGAAGGAACGGTCCGACAAAATTATTATATCGCACAGGGTCTTCGGATATCTATATGATACAGGCGCAATTTTATTGGATACGCTTATATTCAGATATATTCAGACTTTTCCGATGTATATGGTATTATAGAAAACTGAATGATATAATTGTGAAGATAAATTGATATTTACCCTGAAATGACGTAATTATCGCCGAATGGAGCTAACTATATGAAAATGGATAAGAAAAAGATTCTCTATATCGCCGCAGCCGTCCTGGCGCTGATCCTCGCGATCGTACTGTTCTTTGTCGTTCGCAGCTGCAGCAAGAAGGACGATACATCCACATCAGATACTTCCGGTCCGGCAACTTCTTCGACCGCTGTCGCGACAGATTCTGACGGAAACACGATCGTTCCGCCGGCCGATCCGTCCACTGACGTTTCTGGAGATACATCCGCTTCCGGTGACGTAACAGCTCCGGCTGATCCGAGCAGTTCCGGATCTGATGCTTCCTCTTCTTCCAGTTCCAAAGATCCTTCGGCGGATCCTTCTGATCCGGCCACATCTTCTGATCCGTCCGCTACTTCCGGCAACGGCGCACTGCCTGTCGTAACAGAGGACGATGAAGGCGAACTCGTCATCGTTCCGCCGGATACAACAGCAGGCAATAATCCGGGTTCCTCTCAGGATCCGAGCGAGAGCGGCAAGCCGACAAGCCAGGGCCAGACAGATCCTACATCTAAGCCGACTTCTAAGCCGACTTCCAAGCCGTCAGGAAACTCCACCAAGGAGTCCGCGATCGAGCTCCCGTTCGTCCCGATCGACTGATAAGAGGTAACACTATGAAGCTTTCCCCGAATTTTCTGATCCATAAGCAGGAAGATGATGGCGAGTATCTCCTGATCCCCGTTGCCGATGCTTCTTTCTCCGGTGTCGTCCGTGGAAACAAGACATTCGGCACGATCCTCGGTCTCCTCTCGGAGGAGACGACCGAGGAAGAGATCATCGAGCGCATGAAAGCACAGTTCGATGCTCCGGCAGAGCTCATCGAGGGTGATGTACACCGTGCGCTGTCTGAATTGAGATCGATCAACGCGATCGTCGAGTGATTTTTCCGAAGAAACAGGAACTTAATCCAGTTCGTCCAGAAGGCCGAACCGGTATCCTTCGCCTTCCAGATAGGTCAGGACCGCATCCAGTTCATTGACATTGGACTGTGAATCGTTGTGCATCAGTGCGATCGCGCCGTTATGGTGATAGGTCTGGAAGTGATCCAGCACGAATCCCGGCTCCGGCTGCGCGCTGGGTGTGTAATCGTTATACGCGATACTCCAGAATACAGTCTTATATCCGCAGTCGCTGATGAGCGTCATCAGTCTCTTGGTGTATGTTCCCTTCGGTGTACGGAAGTACGGATCCAGCGAATAGCCTGTCTTCTCGTAGAAATATTCAGCCGTATCAAAGATCTCCGAAGTGATCTGTTCGACGGTCATCGGGACGAGGTCCGAGTGCGTCACCGTGTGGTTACAGACCATGTGGCCTTCTTCCTTCATGCGGACGGCATAGTCCGAGCACTTCTCGAGATACATCTTGGTCACGAAGAAGCTCGCCTTCGCATTATGTTTTTTCAGAGTATCCAGGAGAGAAACAGTCTTGTCCGACGGATATCCGCAGTCAAACGTCAGATAGATGACCTTCTCCCCTTCCGGCACGTGATCGTTGATGTACGCGCCGTTATAGTCCTTGATCGTGAAGAACTCATAGGAACCGGAGACGGAGTGGTCCGTTTTGCGCTGGAAGCACCAGCTCTCCTTCATCGTATTGTCCAGAGAATCGTAGTAGGAAGCATTGTCCGTGATCTTCTTACGGAGTGCACGGATCTGGGACAGATAATCTGCCGGCGCCGCACTCGGTTCCGTCGTTGACTCTGTCGTTTCAGACATTTCAGTCGTGCTTTCCGTGGTGATCTCAGTGGTGCTTTCAGAAGTGCTTTCCGAGAGGAAAGATGATTCAGAAGTCTCTTTCGGAGGTTCGATGATCTTCACAGATTCGGATGTTTCCGAGGATGAGGACGGCTGGACCTGTGTCGCCGGTTTCTCTTCCTTTTTTCCCGCGCATCCCGCGGCAAAAGCACTGTTCATCATCATGGTCAGCAGGATCGCTGCCGCTATTCGATTTCTTTTCATTTTTTTGTCCTCTCAGGTATGAGCAGACCGGTTGGTCACGTTGCTCACTTTCATGTCACAATTATACTCGCGGGCGTCCTGCGTTTGGTGACAAATTGCTAACGAAATGTTGAAAAAATCGGGATTAAAATGCGTCGAAGCGATCAATCTTGAAGAAAAAGTAACAATCATGTGAAAGATGCAAAAAATTGTATCAAAGGAATTTGTTTTCATGTATAATGTACATATCTTTATTTCGGAGGTGTACTTATGACTTTTGAACAATTAATGGATTATGCCATCGAGCAAGATTGTTCCGACGTACATATTACTGTAGGTACCAACTTAGCGGTTAGAAGATACGGAACTCTCCATATTCTCGACGAGCGTCCTACGGCGGAAGAATCTCTTGCAATGATCTACACGATCCTTTCTAACGAGGAGATCGAGCGCGTAGAAGCCGGTGAGGATCTCGACCTCGGTCTTATGATCGACAACGAAGTCAGAATCAGAGCGAACGTTTATCATCAGCGCAACAACCTGGCCTGCAGCATCCGCCTCCTTATGGCTCAGATTCCTGAATTCGAAGAGCTCGGTCTTCCGGAAGTTGTTAAGACAATGTCTTCTGCGAAGAACGGTATCATTCTCGTAACCGGTCCTACGGGTTCCGGTAAGACGACCACCATGGCCGCTATCATTGACTACATCAACAAGAACGAGGCTAGACACGTTATCACGATCGAGGACCCGATCGAGTACATCTATCCTCATAACCGTGCGATGATCCATCAGCGTGAGCTCCACCGTGATACGGACTCTTTCGCTAACGCTCTGCACTCTTCACTCCGTGAAGACCCGGATATCATCTTCGTTGGTGAGATGCGTGACTTCGAGACTATCTCCGCTGCTATCACAGCTGCTGAGACAGGCCACCTCGTTCTCTCCACTCTCCACACCACCGGTGCTGCTCAGACCATCAACCGTATCATCGACGGTTCCCCGTCTGACAAGCAGGCGATCATCCGTCAGCAGTTCGCGACCAACATCCGTGGCGTAATCTCCCAGCAGCTCCTTCCGATCAAGGATGGAACAGGACGTATCCTCGCTACAGAGATCATGCTTGGAACCAACGCGGTCAAGAACCTCATTCTCGAGGAAAAGATCCAGATGCTCCCGGGCACCATGCAGTCCAGCCGTCAGCTCGGCATGCATACTCTGAACGATGACCTCATCCGTCTTTACAAAGAGGGCTTCCTGAACTATCAGACCATTGCAGACGCTACATACGATCTGCAGGATCTCGAGAAGTCTCTGGGTCTCAACAAGCCGATCTACTAATACAGCGGCTGATCTATTCCGAGCGTAAAAAGGAGCCTCACGATGTGGGGCTCCTTTTCTGTTCTCTTATTTTGTGTGCAAGTGCTTTTACCGCGGCAAAAGCACTTATGCTCAGCTCCTCTTGTCCTCTTTATCCTTTTCGCGGAGAAGGAGTCCGAATGTGCCCGGTCCGCAGTTTACAGCGATCGCCGGGGATGCCTGCTGGAAGTATACCTCATCGAAGCTCATGCGCTTGCTGACCTGCTCACGGATCCAGTCCAGATCGCGCTTACTCATACCAACATAGGTAACAAACAGGATCCTCGTATCGATCGGTCTCTCGCTGGCGAGACACTTGTTGATGTACTTCTTCCATGCTCTCTTTCTCGAACCGAAGTAGAGCTTGCCCAGACCCATCTTTCCTTTCTTGAGGACCAGTACCGGACGGCCCATGAGGGAGTTAACGAGATTGGCGACGCCCTTTCCGACCTGCTTGGCTCTGGCAAGGAAGTCGAGATTATCCACGATAAAGCTGGTATGAACTTTCTTCTTCAGTCTTTCGATACGGGCCTGGATCTCTTCCGGGCTCTTTCCGTCTTCCGCCATACGGCAGGCTTCGACCACGAGAAGGCCCTGCCCGCTCGAGAGATGGCCGGTATCAAGAACGAATACGCTGTCGAATGATTTTGCCGCTTCCTTCGCCACGGAGAAACCACTGTGCTCGACCTTGCTCGAGATGGAAATGTGGATGATGTTATTGGCCATCGCGAGCTGCCGTGCGAAGAACTCTTCGATTTCTTTCACTTCCGGAGCCATTGTCATGACCGAGTGCGAATCATCCTCCATGTACTTCAGGATGCCCTTGGTATCGATCTCTTTTCCGTCTTTAAAGATACCTTCGGCGGTCTGGACCTTATGCGGCAGAACAGCAATATCGTACTTGTCGACCAGTTCCTGCGGAAGGTCAGCGACGCTTTCTGTCGTGATAACGACTCTCTTTCTCATCTTGCTTCCGTTCATCCAGGAGATCGTTTCCTCCGCGATCTCGGTACGGTTACCCGTGATATGGACGATATCTTTCGGGAGAAGACGATAAAGTTCGTTCTCCAGCTCCGAACCGCTGACCGGCTTGACCAGATATCCGTCAAAGTTCTCTCTTGCATAGAGTGCACGGTTCTCCTCATCCGCATTTGCCGTCAGGATGACGATACTTGTCTCTCGGCTCCGGCCACCGGTCTGATCGAGGATCCTTCTTCTGCACTCAATACCATCCATCTCCGGCATAAGGTGATCCATGAAGATCACGTCATAACGGATGTTCAGTGTTTTTCTCAGAGCTTCCGCGCCACTCAGGGCGGTATCGATACGGACCTTCGTATCACGCAGGAGTTTGCTGACGACCATGAGGTTTGCTTCGTTGTCATCGACAACGAGGATCCTGGCTTCCGGAGCTTCGAACTTCGGAACATATTCCTGCTTATGGGAGAGCGCACCGGTCTTGTCGAAGTTATACTGTCCGACCTTCGTCTCTGTCTCGCACTTCTGCGGGATCTCGATGATGAATGTAGAACCTTTCGTGTAGACACTGTTGACGGTGACCTTACCGCCCATGAGATCAACGAGCTGCTTTACGATGGACAGGCCTAAGCCGGTTCCCTCGATATGCTTGTTCGTATCTTCATCGACACGCTTAAATGCAGAGAACAGGTACGGGATATCTTCGGGCTTGATGCCGACACCGGTATCCGTAACGTTATAGATCATGTTGCAGTTATGCTCATCGACCATCTCGCACTGAACGGAAAGTGTGACGGAACCTTCCTTCGTATACTTGATCGCGTTATTCAGTACATTGATCAGGATCTGCTTGATACGGACATCATCACCGATCAGTTCATTCGGGATCTCCGGAGAGACATCGATATGGAAGTCCAGTTTCTTTTCCTTGGCACGGATCCACATCATACCGACGAGATCCGAGAGCATCTCACCCGTCTGATACGGAGCGGACAGGAGCTGCATGCGGCCGGACTGGATCTTCGACATATCGAGGATATCATTGATAAGGTTAAGAAGGAGCTTACCTGCGGACTTGATGTTCGCGGCATCCTCCATAACTTCTTCACTGACATCTTCACGCAGGATCATCTCGTTAAGACCGATGATCGTGTTGATCGGAGTTCTGATCTCATGGCTCATGTTCGAGAAGAAGCTGTTCTGTGCCTTGTTGAGCATCTCGATCTCCTGGTGCTGCCGGTTCGCCGTAACGATCTCCTTCTGGAGACAGTACTTCGTATAGAGCATGACAACGCCCATGACCAGCTGGAACGCGAGGAACACGGTAAAGTTAACGAAGGACTCCTGCGAAGTGATATGTTTCTGTGAGTAGGCTATGTACACGAGAAGACCCATGCCCGCATCTGCGACAGTGACCAGACAAATATACTCCAGCGGTCTCAGATAAATACATATCGGAACCATCAGGGAGACCGCCAGGAAGATCGTCGTATCGATATAAGAATTGAAATGCACGTTTACAAAAGACAGCGCGATGCAAAGTCCATACATCATGACTCCCAGGAAAGGACTCGAGAAATGCATGACCTTATATCTGCTGTCGAAATCCTTCATCGCGTAGTTCACGAGGATCAGCCAGAAGCAGCCCGTGAGCAGGAACGAAAGATAGAGGAGTCTGTGGAACGGCAGACTGTTATCAAACGCGGAAGGCTCGATCAGGGTCCAGCAGAAGAACGCGAATACGAATGCCATAGTAAAGGCTACCATCGCGCGCGTCGTCCTTACCATACCTTTATAGATGGATTTTACGACTTCCGTATCGTGTGTTGAGGGTCTGAAAATGTAGTCAATGATACCTTTCATTTCTCTACACCTCCTTCCTCATCTTCAGGAATGAACTCGATGATCTCCTCATCGTCATTTCCTTTCTCCGGAGTATCTTCTCCGGCGGAGAACTCCAGAATTTCATCCTCTGCTTCAGAGGTTTCCTCATTCACTTCTTTCTCCGTCTTTTTCTTCTCTTCTCTGGCAGCCTCGATCTCCTCGGCGAGGATCGCGTCGAGTCCTTTTGCCAGATGACTGTACTCACCCATCATCGGGTAGTGGTTTTCGGTGATGAGCTCTTCCTTTTTCTCCTTCGCTGCCATCTCGAGTGCTTTTGCCGACTCGGAAAGAGTGCCGGCACCGATCATTTTCGACGTACTCTTCAGTGCGTGTACGAGGATCTCGTAATTCTTCCAGTCAGACGACTCGTAGTATCTTCCGATCAAGGGGATCTTCTCTTCGGATTCCGTCGCGAACTGGACCAGGAGCGCCTTATAGAAATCAAAGTCGCCCATGCAGTACTTCATACCTGTATCAGTGTCGACCGAGTAGGGCTTAAGCAGTTCACGCAGAGAGATCACACTGAGTTTCGGAGAGGACTCTTTTCTCATCTCTTCATAGTCTGTCTGCGGAACTGCATTCTCGTCGATCTCTTCATAGGTAACGAGTGCTTTCGGCAGGACCTGACGCATGACGCGCTCGAGTTCGTCGGTCTCGATCGGCTTACTGACGAATCCGTCAAAGCCTTCCGCCAGGAACATCTGCTTGGCAGAGCTCATCGCGTTTGCCGTAAGTGCGACGATCGGTACTTCGCCGTTCTTGCCCGCGACATCCGCACGGATCCTCTTCATTGCCTCGACACCATCCATACCGCCCATCATGTGGTCCATGAAGATGATATCGAAGACCTGTTCCCTGCAGATATCGATCGATTCCTGCCCGGAAATCACTGTCGATACTTCCATGCCATAGCTCTTAAAGATACTCTTTCCGACGACGAGGTTCATCGGTTCGTCATCGACGACCAGCGCCCTGACGCCCTTGCAGAACATCTTGAATCCGGCCGTCTGCTTATCATGGATACTCGAATTGAGGACAGATACGACCGGGAAGCAGTAGAACGGCTTCTCCATGACTCTCGCGCGGGACCCGGAAACGAGTTTGAAATCGTCATTGGCAACAACGACGACGATCATATCCTTCGCGTATTCTTCGATCATATCGACATTCGATTCATATTCTTCTTCCGCAACAAAAAGATGCGTCATGTGGATCGTGCTGTGCAGGAGTTTCAAGTCCTCCGGATTGTTTACACGGTGCATCTGCACGCCCAGGCCCTTAACGATGTTGAGTACCATCGAATTATAGTAATCACGCACCTGCGGATCCGAATATTTCTCGAAGTGGAGATATGCGCCGAGGATCAGTTCATCCGGATGCGCGACAGACATGCAGCCGGTAGGATCGATGACTTTCTGCGGAAGGCTGACGTTGACCGTCGTACCATGTTCCGGCTTGCTTGTGATCGTCATGAATCCGCCGAGCAGCGAGACAAAACCGGAAACGATCGCCAGGCCGAGACCTAAGCCGCCACCCATTCTCGCACGGCCGGAATCTGCCTGATAGAAACTGTCGTATACTTTCTCCAGTTCATATTCCGACATACCGATACCGGTATCCGTGACCTCGATACAGAGGTTGACGCCGTAGCTCTGCTTTTCGCACACGATACGGACATAGACGCCGCCCTTCTTCGTATATTTCAGACCGTTACTGATCAAGGCGCGGAGGATCTTCTTCAGTTTCGAAACGTCCGTGTTCATGACCGCCGGGATCGCCGGGTCAACATCGATGATCAGCTCCACTTCTTTGGACTTGATCACACGAAGTTCCGTCACGAGGTCATGAAGGACAGAACTGAGCATATAGTCTTCATTATTGCTGACGGCCTTCTTACGGTCGAGCTCGGAGTAATCGAGGATATCACTGATCTGATCAGCAACTCTTCTACCGGCTTCACGGACAGCGACGAGATCTCCATAGATCTCTCTGTTCTGCGATTTATCGATACAGATACTGGTCAGACCGATAACGGCATTGACCGGCGTTCTGATCTCGTGGGAAACGTTGGCAAGGAAGTCATTGAGACGTTCCGTCGCCTCCGTCAGCTGGACGATTTCATCCTGAGAATTCGCAATGACCTGCATCCATCTGTCGATGATCAGTTTGGAGAACCATCCGACAACAAAGATCAGTACCAGATGCAGACTGATTCTGGTGATCGCCAGTGTGTCAAAGGACTCCCCGTTGTATGCCATTACCGAGAGGTTATATGCCATGGTTCCGTAATAGGTGATCTGGCACATGGTGATCAGTTCCTTCATTCCGGTCGTCGTGAACAGCACGATCAGCATGGCCATAACGATCGCCAGGTCGAAGGTCGAAGTCTGATGGATCCCATAGAAAAAGGCCGTACACATCATCAGGATGCCATATATCCTGACACGGAATACAGGCGATGCATCCTGGCGGAAATGAACGACCCAGCAGATGATCACACCGACACAGATCAGCGGGAGGATGAACAGCTCCCATCCCATCAGGATCGATTCTCCGATGAGAAGTGCCGTACACAGGGTAAATGTGATCAATACCATCAGGTGTGAGGAATGGAATAATTCGCTCTGTTCGGAGGCTTTTTTCGGATTACTCATTTGCGTTCTCCTTCGATTCGTTTTCGAGCTGTTCTTTCATGATATCGATCATGATATCGGCGAACTTCGGATCGAACTGTGTGCCTTTTCCGTCGATCAGCTCCGACATGATCTTCTCATGCGTAAGTTTCTCTCTGTAGCTTCGGTTGCTCGACATCGCATCGTACGCATCGGCAACGGCAATGATCCTCGCCACCTCCGGAATATCGAATCCGGAGAGTCCGTCCGG
>DBYF01000130.1 GCA_002310155.1 Mageeibacillus sp. UBA1193
GCGCCCTTCATGCCCTTCGCGCCCTCAGTAAGAACGAGCTCTGCGCCGTATGCATGAAGCAGGTTTCTTCTTTCGACACTCATCGTATCCGGGAGTGTCAGGATGGCTTTATAGCCTTTGGCTGCAGCTACTGCCGCAAGTCCGATACCGGTGTTACCGGATGTAGGTTCGATGATCGTTGCGCCCGGCTTCAGAAGACCTTTTTCCTCGGCGTCCTCGATCATGGCAAGAGCGATTCTGTCCTTTACGGATCCGGCTGGGTTCAGGTACTCAAGCTTCGCCAGAACAGTCGCCTCTGTGATCTCTCTTTTCTTCGAATACGCATTCAGCTGAAGAAGCGGCGTATTACCAATCAAATCCAATGCACTTTGCTTAATCTCACTCATTTTAAATTTCCTCCTAAGGTAAAAAAATCAGCTGCTACCCTTTTGGTAACAACCGCATCAAAAAACGTTGTTCTCAACAAAAGGTGTCTTCGTTATTTCTTCTTGAAACATGTCGAACACATACAACACATGCAACACATCTGCATAGTTTTCCGATCCATCATATTCTTCATGTTTGCTACCCCCTTCTGTCGGTTTTTTTCGCTGCTCTCTTCGAGCTGAGATAATAGTATCACTCACCGTGGTGTTTGAAAAATCGTTTGTAATTATCGTCTGTGATAACTTTCGGTTATAACATCAAGAACCCTCGGAATTGCCTGTTTCCGGTCCCTGCTGTTCTTTCTTTATATCAAAAATACGGTTTGAATACTCTTTTACGTGATCGTCATGCGTGGCGACCAAAACAGAATGGCCGGATCTTACATAATCTGAAAGATAAGAGAGAATGATCCTTCCCGTCTCCGTATCGAGTCCCGTCGTCGGCTCGTCCGCGATCAGAAGAAGAGGTCCGGTAAGCATCGCTCTTGCCAGTGCCGCACGCTTCTGTTCTCCGCCGGAAAGCTCATGCGGGAACCGGTCCGAAAGATCCGCGATCCCGAGTTTCTCAAGATGCTCTTTTGCTTTTTCTACCAGCTCCGTTTCATCTTTGGACGGATCCTTCAGAAACGGCTCCACGATGTTCTCGAGGATCGTATAGTTCTTCAGGAAGAAGTTGCTCTGCGGTACATATCCGATCCATCTTCTATGGATCTCCGAGAGTTCCTCGTCTGACAGTGAATACAGATCTCTCCCCTCGAAAAGCACTTGCCCTTCATCAGGATCGAGGATACCCGCCAGGACGGCAAGGAGAGTGCTTTTCCCGGAGCCGGATTCGCCCATGACCGCGACGAACTCTCCTTCTTCGATCGATATTTCAAGTGAATCCAGGATCTTCCTCCGGTTCTGCTTATAACTTTTACTTATCTTTTCTGCGGTAAGCATCTCCTCACTCCTCCTTCCGAAGCGCCAGATACGGCTCGATATTCGTAGTATGTACGATAAAGAAAATAGATGACAGGAACACGATCAGGAACACGCCTGCGATGATCAGCAGGATCTGAAGGATAGTAGAACCGAACCCCGGACCCAGATACGGCATATTCAGCGACTGCCCGATGTACCGGCCGAACGGGATCACGATAAGCGCGCCGAGAAGGCACCCCGAGACGGCACCCGTCAGGCTGATGATCCCCAGTTCCGACAGGAGCTTCCGGATCAGATCTTTTTTCGTATGGCCGAGCACACGAAGAAGGGCGACCTCCTGCTTTCTTCCCTTCATGATGATGCTGTTGATGATCAGCAGGATCGCGACCAGAAGTGTACCGAGGGAGATCGAGATCACACTGACGACACCCGTGATCCTGCCGAGACTTCCGGCAAGGGATTCATGGAGTTTCTTCGGGTATACGACATCGAAGATATCGCCGATCGTCTTGTGAGCTGAATCGATGACTTCTTCTGTCGTATGCGAACCGTCGACATTGATAAAGATCGAAGATAGGATATCACCTTTCTTCTGCTCCTCGGTCAGAAAAGAACCTTTCTCCTCCGCGTGCGCCAGCAGTTCCGCCTTCGCGTCGAGCGAGAAATAGACGGAGCTGTCGAGCGCCGTTCCCGTTCTCGCCATCTGCGATACGATCGGATATTCCTGCCCGAAGAGCTTGATCCTTCCGTTTTCACTAACGATATCGCTTCCGACGACGACAGAGTCTCCGGACAGCCCCTTCTTATACTCCGTTTCGATCCAGGGACCGACAACAAAATCACTGTCCGGATCAAAGAAAACGATCTGCACTTCACTGCTGCAGCAGTCTGCTGCCAGGGACTTGAGGAAGCACTGGGATGTCACCTCGGAGATCCCTTCGATCCCCAGGACCTTCTCATAGACGGCACCATCGAAATAGAAATTACTTCTGCTTCCTTCCAGAAGCATGTTTTCCGCTTTTTCTTTCTCGCCTCTCGGCACCAGCATGATGTCCGCGCCGAGACGTTTCTTCATGTTGCCCATGCCTTTTTTCAGGCTGATGCTGATGACAGATCCCGCGAGGAGCATCACCGAAAGGATGACGACAGTTGCCAAAAGGCACGCGTTATAGAACGCGTGTCTTCGGATATCTTTTATCGTATTGTTGCTTTTCTTTTTACTCATTACTCTTGTTCACTCTTGGCAAGGACAAAGATCTCGGCAGCAGCTGTGACCGCAAGGAGAACACTCAGCACAATGAGAGCCGGAAGTGTCTTTACCCGGCAGGCCATGTCACTCTTCTTGCACAGGCCGGTAAGCTTGAGCGGAAGCGCCAGCACGAGTGCTGCATTAAGGAACTGTGCGATCGAAAGGCCGATACGGATATCTTTATTTTTCAGGAAGAAAGATACGACTCCGATCGCCGCGATCAGAAGGCCGATACCGATCTCCGCCTTTTTCGTAAAGAAGCAGGCCATCTTCATCTCGCTTTCGCACACCGGGAAAATCACTGTCGGTGCAAGTATAACGAGAAGTCCGAGAAGGACGAAAGCGGCTGCAAAGATAATTCTGTTTTTCATTGTTTATTCCTCACTTTTATAGATGTGTTTGGGTCTGTTTTCCTTTTACAGATAGTACTCGACTTCATCCACTTTACCGCCGAGATTCAGTACGTTCAGGATCTTCGTTCTGTATTCCTGGAACGTGTCCTGGGCACGAGCCCTCGGACGTGGAAGGTTGATATCGATAATAGCTTCGACTTTTGATGGTCTGGCCGACATAACAACGACTTGATCGGACATGTAGACCGCCTCATCGACATCGTGGGTGACCATGATCATGGTCATGTTGTGTTTCTTCCAGATGTCGATGATCTCATCCTGCAGATTCATTCTCGTAAAGGCGTCGAGCGCGCCGAGCGGCTCATCGAGAAGAAGTACAGACGGGTGTCCTACCAGCGCTCTGGCCAGAGACGCTCTCTGCTGCATACCTCCCGACAGCTGGTGCGGATAAGATTTCTCGAATCCTTCCAGTCCGACAAGTTTGATATATTCCTGTACGGACTTCTTCTCATTCTTATAGATGTGACGCGCCTTCAGACCGAACGCGATGTTCTTCTCGACCGTAAGCCACGGGAAGAGGTTACTTCCCTGGAAAGCAAAGCCTCTGTCAGAGCCCGGCTTCCGGATCTCTTTTCCGTCCAGATAGAGCTCACCTTTGGTGGCTTTATCCAGTCCGCCGATGATGCGGAGGAGTGTGGACTTACCGCATCCCGAAGGACCGATCAGACTGATGAAAGATCCCGGCTTGATATCCAGAGAAAAACCGTTTAATGCCAGGATATCTTCCTGTGACGGATCCGTATTCGGAAACTTCTTGTATACATCTTTAATGCTGATCTCGCCTACCATTTGATGACTCCTTTCTGCCATGTCAGTACTCTGTCGCGAACCTTGAAGAGGATCGTCAGTGTCAGAGAACAGATCACGGCGATGATGATCAGTCCGGCATATACGCCATCGTATAGCATGACGGACTTCTGCCAGTTGATGTACCAGCCGATACCGCTTGAATTACCGTTCATCTCGACCGCCATCAGTGTGGCAAACGAAGATACCGTTCCGTAGAAGGCCCCGAGGAAGATGCTCGGCATCGCGGCCGGGATCGCTACGTGGATGATCTGATAAAGTGTCGAAGCACCAAGTGTTCTCGATACTTCGAAATTAACGTTGTTGATGCTCTGGATGCCGGAGCTGGTCATCAGGGTGACCGGGAACCATACGGCAAATGCGATCAGGAATACGTTTGCCGCGTGCGTCGTCGGGAATGTCGATAGCGCCAGCGGGATCCACGCGGTCGTCGGGATCGGTCCGATGATCTTCGTGATCGGATTGAGCCAGTATCCTACGACCTTAAAGTATCCGAGCATAAGACCCGTCAGGAATCCCACGGAAGCGCCCCAGACAAATCCCGTCGCAAGCAGTTTCAGCGAATCTCCGACATTCTTCAGCAGGAACTCCCTGCTCTCGACCAGAAGTCCGATGATGCGGTCCAGTGACGGAAAGTACAGTGTCGGCAGCATCGTAGTCTTTGTCGTTACGAAGTTCAGCAGAAGCAGAAAGACGATCACTCCCGTCAGAAACGGTGCTTTATAAAGGATTCTCTTTCTGATCTTCTCATTGAAAAGTCCGATCAGGATCTCCAGAAGGATCACGGCTCCGACCAGGGCCAGGAAATACAGGTAGTACGGGTGCGCCATCTTCTTCTGTTTTCCGTTATCCTCTACTTTGTAGTAGACCAGAACTGAAATTGCTATTGCGATGAACGGCAATAGCAACTTCAGAACGGTAAAAAGTTTCTTTTTCATGAAAACCTCTTTCCCGGTTACTTGTTCACCTCGACAAATTGTCCGTTCTCATATTTATATGAATCCGGAACACCCTCAAAGCTGGTGAATGCTTTGTTGATGAAAACCTGCGGATCCGCCTCCTTCAGCTCTCCGATCCTGACCAGTTCGTTCGTCGCGTTCGTGATCGTATCTGCCGCGATACTGACGGACGGTCCGTAGTTATACGAAGCCAGAAGTGACGCATTGACCTCAAGGTCGCCCGAACACTGGTTATGCTCGATCTGGATTCTTGCCGCTTCTTTCGGATTCGCCTGTACAAAAGCACTTGCCTTCAGCATGGCCCGGGTATATGCCGCCGCGGCTTTCGGATTCTCTTTCGCGAGCTTCGTTGTCACGAATGCCATACAGCAGTACTCATTGGCGAACTTCTCATCTGTACTTAAGTCGAGGATTTTCTTAAAGTGGTACTCCTGCTCGGCGCTGTATGCGACCGGATCGTGAAGGGCAACAACATCGACTGCGCCATTTTCAAGTGCCAGCGGCAGATCCGTAAGTCCGTATACGACCCACTCGACTTCGAGGTTTTCGGTCGTAACACCGATGCCGTTATCGTAGAGCAGTCTCTTCAGTGCGATGACCGAGGAATCTCCGATACCCGGTACACCGATCTTCTTTCCCTTCAGGTCTGCGATCGAGTTGATCCCCGAACCTTCCTTGGTGTAGTACTTCGTACATCCTGTATGAAGTCCTGCGGTAAATGTGATCTCGAGTCCGTTATCGATCTGCGGGATCATCGCGCCGGCGAGCTGTGTCGATGCCTGGACCTTATTGGAAGCGACCAGATCCGAAAGATTATTCAGATCGATCTCCTCGACTCTCCATGTAACACCCGCCTTAGCAAACTCCTCTTCGAAGTATCCGTTGTCGATCGCGATGTGCAGTGGCGCCAGGCAGAGCGATCCATTCGCGGTTCCGATGATGACATCGACATCACCGCTGCTCTGTCCGCCGGCCGCTGTCGTTCCCTCACTGCTTTTCTTCTTACTACATGCTGTCAAACTCGTTATACTCATCGCCGCGATCAGCATCACGGATAAAACTCTTCCTGCTAACTTCTTCATGTGTTTCATTCCTCCCTTATCTTTTGCAAAAAGAAAAGAACCTGCGACGCGTCCGTCACCGGTTCTTACCGCTTAAGACCGGATCTCCTTTTCGCTTGGGAAAAGAATATCATTGAAATCCGTTCTTGAATAATGCTTAACTTTTATCGTTTGCGATAACCCTGTCTTATCGCGAAAAGCACTCGTCTTTCCTCGTATTTTCAGGGCTTTTCGGGATTTACTCCTTGTACTTCAGAAGTTCATCGACATATCTCTGGCCGATCTCGCTGAGTTTGTGATTCGCTCGCACGATATACCCGATCGTCAGCGGATCTTCTTCCTTAAGTTTGATCGTAACGAAATCCTTCTTGATCGCGAGACTGTCGGTCATGATGCCCGTACCGATCGAATAGCCGTTCATCGCGGCCATCAGTTCCGCGGAGGTCGCACGGTCATTCGTCTTGATGAGCTTATCGAAATCGTAGTCACCGAGCGCTTCCTCAGTAAGATAGAAATCATTCTCGCTGCTCTGGTCAAAAGAAATACACGGATACTCAGAAAGCTCGTCGAGCGACAGTGCTTTTTTCTTAGATAGCGGATGATCCTTCCAGACATACACGAATGTCTCCCTCGTGATCAGGGGGTGAAAATCCAGCTGGAATTCACGGAAGAGTTTCTTCATGACCTTCTCTGATGTTCTCGAATACGAGATCACGCCGACCTCACTGTCGAGGCTTCTGACGTTGTTCAGAACTTCATCCGTCCGGGTCTCATGCACGGCGAAAGTATACTTGCCGGAATCAAATTCCTTGACGACATTGATAAACGCGTGCACCGCAAATACATAGTGCTGCATCGACACGCTGAAGTGCTTCTTATCAAGGTCTTTATCGAGATATCTGTCTTCGATCAGTTCATACTGGCTGACCGCTTCCTTCGCATAGACAAGGAATTCTTTACCCGCGTCCGTCAGACGGATGCCCTTGTTTGTTCTCTCAAAAAGCTGGATGTTCAGTTCTTCTTCCAGTTCACGGATCGTCGAAGACAGCGCCGGCTGCGAAACGAAAAGACGGCTTGCCGCCTCCCGGAACGACTTGGAATTCGCGATCGCGATCACATACTTCAACTGAAGGATCGTCATAAGTTTTCTCCTGTCCGTCCGGCTTCGACCTTGGTGAGCAGATGTATGCTCTTACTCCTTCGGAGCACCCGCTTCCGGATTTCCGCTGGACATTTTTAATTCCTGTTTCTTGGCACTGACATGCGTGCCCTTCTCGACCGAGTTGACCAGGAACGTATTACCGCCGACGACAACATCGTCGCCGATGACCGTTTCACCGCCGAGGATCGACGCGCCCGAGTAGATGGTAACATTGTTACCGATCGTCGGATGACGCTTCACTCCGCTCAGTTTCTGGCCGCCACGTGTTGACAGACCGCCCAGGGTGACGCCCTGATAGATCTTCACGTGTTCACCGATGATCGTCGTCTCACCGATAACGATTCCCGTACCGTGATCGATAAAGAAATACTTGCCGATCGTGGCACCCGGATGGATATCGATACCCGTGATGCTGTGCGCGTGCTCCGTCATCATACGGGGGATCATCGGCACATTCAAAAGGTTCAGTTCGTGCGCGATTCGGTATACCGAGATCGCATAAAGGCCAGGGTAGGAGAAGATGATCTCCGCCTTGCTCTTCGCGGCCGGGTCGCCCTCTAATGCCGCGTCGATGTCTGTCTCGAGCATCGCGCGGATCTCCGGGATCTTCTTCATGAAAGAAAGAGTGATGTCTCCGGCTTTCTCATCCAGTTCCGCCTCCGGAACTGCCTCATTATTCTCGTTATATTTCAGTACGATCGCGATCTGCTTCTTCAGGTGATAGATAACATCTTCGATCGTGGCCGACATATTATTCTTCAGGCTGTAGATCTTATAGACCTTATCGCTGTAAAAGCCCGGATAGAGGATCTTCAGAAGTTTTTCCACCACATCGATGACCGCCGCTTTATCCGGCTGGTTATGAATATCGATCTGATTGACCGTCCTTTCGTCCTCATAGTCATTCAGGATTAGATCCACGACCTCGCTGATCTTCGGATCAATAAACTGTCCCATATAAAAACTCCTCGCATCTTAGTTGTTGTCTACTACGTACTTTCGGATACGGCGCAGACACTCCTCTAAGATACTTCTCGGTGTCGCGACGTTGATCCGCTGGAAACCATCGCCCACCTTTCCGAAGATCCTTCCGCTGTCAAGCCAGAGCTTCGCATCGTAGATGATCCTCTTATCGATCTCTTCCGAAGACAGCCCTGTCCCGCGGAAATCCAGCCAGGGAAGAAACGTACCCTCCCCGTCGATCACTTTCACGCCGGGCAGGTTCTCTTCCGTGTACTTTTTCAAGTATGCGATATTTTCCTTAATATAGGATATCACATTTTCATACCATTCTTCACCTTTTTCATATGCCGTCCGGGTTGCAACGATGCCCAAAATGGAAAGCTGACTGATCCCCGCGGCGTCGATCTGCTTCTTAAAGGCTCTTCTGATCTTCTGGTTCGGGATGAAGATATTGCTCATCAGCATACTTGCAAGGTTAAAGGTCTTACTTGCCGAAGTGCAGATAATACAATTGTCTTCAAACTCTTTTTTCACTTTCGCGAATACCGTATGCTCTCCGTATAACGCAAAATCGTTATGGATCTCATCTGAAACGACCAGAACTTCATGTTTGAGACAGATATCTCCCAGTTTCGTCAGTTCCTCCTTCGTAAAGACACGGCCGGTCGGATTCTGCGGATTGCAGAGGAAAAACAACTTGATGTTGTTCTCCACGATCTTCTTCTCAAAATCTTCAAAGTCGATATGGTAGCGGTTATCATCACCTAAGACCAGGTCGTTGCTTACGATGACACGCTTGTTATCCTCGATCACTTCCGAGAAAGGATAGTAGACCGGCTGCTGGATCAGCACCGCGTCACCTTCTTTGGTAAATGCCTGAACGGCCATGGCCAGCGCAAAAACGACACCCGGTGTCTTGATGAGCCAGCGGATATCCACATCCCAGTCATGGTGACGTTTCATCCATCCGGCGACCGCGTTGAAATAACTGTCATCGGAAAGATCCGCGCCTGTCTCGGAATATCCGAAGATGGCATGACGTGTCCTTTCCACAAGGGCATCCTCGACATAGGAACTCGTCTTAAAATCCATATCCGCGACCCACAGGGGAAGTACATCCTCAGGAAGTCCTCTTCGCTTGGCAAAATCGTATTTCAGGCTGTTTGTATTTCTTCTTTCGATGACTTCATCGAAATTCAGGTTTCTTTCCGGCATTTCTCCCACTCCTTTTATGCCATTTCAATATGTACACCCGCTGATCCCTTGCGGGTTTTCTTTCAGTTCAGTTTCGAGAACACTTCGGCCAGTTCTGCCTTGAGATCCTCGACATCTTCGATCCCCGTTGAAAGACGAAGGGTACACGGCGTGATGCCGTTTCTCAATCTGACTTCCTCCGGAACGTCCGCGTGCGTCTGCGTCGTCGGATAGGTGATCAGTGTTTCCGTTCCTCCTAAGCTCTCAGCATACTTGATCATCTTCACTTCTTCCAGGATCTTCAGTGCATGCTCTTTTGTATCCACATTAAACGTGATCATGGAACCGAAGCCCCGGGCCTGTTTCTTCATCACCTCATATCCCGGATGCTCGGGAAGTCCCGGATAGAACACCTTCGTGACGGCCTTCTGCTCCTTCAGCCAGGACGCAAGTTCGAGCGCGTTCTGCTGTGCTTTTTCCATACGGACGCCCAGTGTCTTGATCCCCCTGATCAAAAGCCAGCTGTCAAACGGAGCAAGACCCGCACCGGTCGTCTTGATCAGGAACCGTAGTTTCTCGATGATCTCATCATTACTTGTGACGATGAATCCTGCCAGTGTATCGTTGTGTCCGCCGAGGAACTTCGTTCCGCTGTGGATCACGATATCCGCGCCCAGCTGGATCGGGTTCTGAAAATACGGCGAGAGGAATGTGTTATCGACGATCAGGAGAAGTCCGTGTTTCTTACAGATCTGCGCGATCTTCTCAATATCCGATACATTCATCATCGGGTTCGTCGGTGTCTCGATATAGATCGCCTTTGTGTCCGGGCGGATCGCCGATTCGATGTCATCACTTGCGCCGTTAAGATATGTGAACTGCAGCCCGTTCTTTTTCGATACATTATCGAAAAGCCGTATACTTCCGCCATAAAGATCTGCCTCGGAAATGATGTGATCGCCGGGTCTGAACAGTTCGAAAAGCAGCGTGATCGCCGCCATGCCTGTCGACAGCGCAAACGCTTCTTTACCGTTTTCCAGTCCCGCGACGATCTTCTCCAGGTGTTCTCTTGTCGGATTCTGAAGTCGGCTGTAGTCATACCCCGTGGATCTTCCGACACCAGGATGCGCGTACGTCGCCGTCTGATAGATCGGGAAGCTCAGGCTTCCGTAATTATTCACTTGTCCCTCTGTTTCCTGCAAGTGCAAACATCGGGTATTGATTCCTCTGCTCATATGTGTTTCTCCAGTTTGGTTCCCTTACCCTGCATAATGAATAGGTGGCAGGGTTCTTTTGTATAGGACTATAACACGTGAACAGTTTCTTGAATAATCGCGATTTTATATCACGGACTATAAGGAAAATCTATAACAGCGGGTGCTTTTCGACAGGAAGGGCGCGCGAACAGAACTTACTCCAGAACGTTCTCTTTATACTTCGCCAGTTCCGCGACATACTTCTCGGCAAGTTCGCTTAAGACCGCGTTCTTTCTCGAGATATAGCCGATCGTCATGGTCTCCTTCGTCTTGAGCTTGACCGCACAGTAATCTGAACCGTTCAGATCCTCGCAGATAATGCCCGAGCATAAGGTATAGCCGTTGATGCCGACCATGAGATTCAGAAGCGTCGCACGGTCATTGGCCCGTACGATCTGCTTGTAATCGTAGGTACTCATGACTTCCTCAGCATAGTAGAACGAATTATAGTCGCCCTGGGCAAACACCAGACACGGATAGTTGTCGAGATCCTTCATGGTGACCATCTTCTTTGACGCCAGCGGATTGCTCTTACTCATGTACGCGTAGATCCCGCACTCGAAAAGCGGGGTGAACTCCAGTCCCGCCTCGGTAAAGATCTTCGTCAGGACCGTCTTGTTAAAGTCGTTCAGATACAGGACACCGATCTCGCTCTTCTGGTTCTTGACATTATCGATGACCTCATGGGTCTTCGTCTCGTGGATCTCGAACTCGAACTTATCCATGCCGTACTGCTTGATGACCTCGACAAACGCATTGACCGCGAAGGTGTAGTGCTGCATGGATACATGGAAAGTGTGCTTGGCGGACGTGCCGGAAATATACTTCGCGTCGAGGATATCGTACTGCTCGATGACCGACTTCGCGTACCCCAGGAACTCACTGCCCTTTACCGTCAGCGAGATGCCGCTCTTGGTGCGAAGGAAGATATCGAATCCGACTTCCTCCTCGAGGGACTTCAGCGCGGAAGTCAACGCCGGCTGCGAGATAAAAAGCTTCTTCGCCGCCTCGTTGATCGAGTTCTCCTCAGAAAGTGCAATCACATATTTCAGCTGGTTCAGTGTCATAAAGTCATCCCCCATATAGGTTATAACTTAATCTTATAGAGAACCCATGCATTTGTCGAGCACGGATGGCAGTGCTTTTCCGAACGAAAACAGATATTCCGGCAGCTGGTTCAGGACCCTGTTTCTTTCAGTGAGATGACCCTGCCTTTCCGGATGTACAGTTCATAGTCACAGCACTGCTCGATAAGCTCAGGGTCATGAGTACTGACGAGCACAGTCTTTCCCGACGCTGCCAGCCTTCGCAGAAGCACGCCCACCTTCTCCATATGCGCATAATCGAGGCCGGATGTCGGCTCGTCGAAAAGAAGGATCTGCGCACCGGCAGAGATCGCGGAAGCGATGGCCACACGCTGTTTCTGTCCTCCGGAAAGTGCCATCGGATGCGTCTCCTTGTACGAAAGAAGTCCTAAAGTATCCATGATCTCGCTGCACCGCTTCTCTTCTTTCTCCTTCATGGAAAGAAGGATCTCCGATTCGACGCTGTCGGTAAACAGCTGGTGATTCACGTCCTGCATGACCATATACGAGAGCCCGATCCGGCGTTTCCCCTTATACTCTTTCCCGTCGATCCCGATCGTGCCCGTGCAGTCTTTCTCAAGACCGCAGACACAGCGGAGAAACGTGGACTTACCTGTGCCGTTTCTTCCGACCACGGCGATGACCTTCCCCTTCGGGAGCACCAGCTCCGGGATGCAAAGGCTTAAGGCATCCCCGTCCGCTTCCGTAAACTTCTGCTTCCACAGGACATACGGCTTATGCTGATAGGAAAAATAGAAATCCTTCAGTTTGATTCCGTCTCTAGAAGCAGGCGGAGCCGCGTTTTCTTCCGCCCGAAAAGCACTTCTGCCAGCTGCTTCTCCTGCCGATGAAGCTTCTCCGGAACCGCCTTCCTCAGAAAAGATCTGCGAAAAGTGTTCCTTCACACTCGTCGGCCGGAGTTTCAGTGCTTTTGTCTCGGACTCAGAGAGTGCCGAGAATTCTTCTCTCGTCCACTCGTGAGCGATCCTTCCGTCATCCATATAGATGACGCGGTCGACCAGGTCCTTGAGATACCACAGGCGGTGCTCGGAGATGATGATCGTCTTGCCCTGCTCTTTCCATTCGCGGATGATCTCGTGAAGCTTCTCGATCGCCTCAAAGTCCAGATTCGAAGAGGGTTCATCGAGCAGGATGATCTCCGGAAGAAGCGCCGCGACAGACGCGCAGGCGATCCTCTGCTTCTCGCCTCCCGACAGTTCAAAGAGACTTCTTCCCAGAAGTTTTGTAAGGTCCATCTGATCGACGATCATGTTCTTTCTGTCGAGGATCGCCTCCGGGGCCAGACCTATATTCTCCGGTCCGAAGACGATCTCTCCGTCAGTATCGACGGAGAAGAACTGACTTCTCGGGTTCTGAAACACCGTCCCGACAATGCCCGCCAGCTCGTAAAGTTCGATCTTTCCGACTTCAAGATCCTTGACGAGAACATCGCCGGACATCTCTCCATGGTAATAGTGCGGGATCAGTCCGTTGATCAGGCGGATCACGGAAGTCTTGCCGGAGCCGGACGCACCGCACAGAAGAAGCGTCTCTCCTTTCGTTACAGAAAGAGAGACACCCTCGATCGAGTCTTCCCCGGCACCCTTATACTTGTGGGTGACATTACGTATATCAACTACAGTTTCCATTAAAGAAAATACTTGAAGACTATGAAAACAGTGGCAGCGGCCGTGAAGAACAGCGCGAGGAGGTAATCCTGCGCCCGTAGCTTCAAGGTCTCTACACTGGTTCTCTTCACCTTTCCTCCGAGGCCACGTGTGATCGCGGCCGCGGACAATTCATCCCCGATATTCACGCACGAGAAAAGAAGCGGGATCATCCGGTACTCCACCATCTTCGCGGCATTTCCACCGCCGAGCATGATGCCGCGCATCTTCATGGCGTCACGGATCGACGTGTACTCTTCCTTGATCGTCGGGAAGAAACGCATCACGACCGCCAGCGAGATCGTGATCCCGTCCGGGATATGCATCTTCTGCATGGCCGACACGAACTCGCCGATCTTCGTTGTTCTGACCACATACCACGCGGTGATCACGGCCGGCATGAACTGCACGATGATGCTGCAGTAACCGACCAGGAACGCCATGAGAAATCCTGTGGATTCCGACGAAATGAACGTGAAGCTCAAGTACAGTGCCAGCACATACAGGATCAGGAAACGGAACGCCGAGGCATAGTGCTTCTCGAGAATAAGAAGCGTGATCGGGATCAATGTTATCAGGATCCGGATACCCCACAGAAACGGCGTCGTCGCGCTCATCATGACGATCGCGGAGACCACGAAGATCATGTATAGCTTGGTTCTCGGGTCAAGTCGGATACGCATTATACGATACCGGCTTTCTCGAAGTGTTTCTTCACGACCGCTTTTCCTACAAAAGCACCGATCAGTCCGAAGACAAAGCACAGTACCAGAAGTACGGCGATCGTTTTGCTGTTGATCGCACGGAAAAGGTTGTCGCAATACTCTTCGGAATAACCGCCGTCGATCAGGTCTTCACGATAAGAATCCGCGGTGACAACGACCGGGAAATAGTTCGCGCATATCCACAGGCAGAATACACCGTGACTGAGTACGGTCTTCTTAAAGCTCTTATACTTTCCGGACTTCGCGATGAGATCTGCGATGACACCGGATGCGATGATCAAGGGAGCTCCGAGATAGCCCATGCCGGTCACGAACATGATGATCGCCATCAGTACCGACATGATCGAGATCATGCCGAACTTTTCGACCTTCGTGTAAAAAAGCATCATCGGGATCGAGCCGACGATCGGGATCAATACTACATAGGACGCGACGATGTACGGATGGATGAATCCGAGCATACCGCACGCGAATTCCACCACAAAGAGCAGTGCGGTGAAGATACCGATCGTGATAAAGTCTTTTGCCTGAAGTCTGTTACTGCTGTTACTCATTTATATATCCCTCCTGAGGATCTTTCTTGCTTGTTTCCAGGGATCAGCCGATCTTCCAGCTGACTGCCTGTTTTCTTCCGGTGATGAAGTTCTTGTAAATACCTTCCTGATTGACGAGATCTTCGTGCTTACCCTTTTGCACGATGCGTCCCTTGTCGACCACGATGATCTGGTCGGCGTGTCTTACTGTCTTCAAACGGTGCGCGATCATGATGATCGTCTTCTGCTTCGTAAGGTTATCGATCGCCTGGGTCAGTTCTTTTTCATTTTCCGGATCGACATTCGCCGTCGCCTCATCGAGGATAATGATCGGCGCGTCTTTCATGATCGCTCTCGCGATCGCGATCCTCTGCTTCTCACCTCCGGACAGTGTCGCGCCACCCTCGCCGACAACTGTGTTATATCCATCCGGAAGGTCCATGATGAAATCGTGGCAAGCAGCTTTCTTCGCCGCATCGATGACTTCTTCCATCGATGCCTCCGGGCGTCCGAAACGGATGTTGTTCGCGATCGTATCCTCAAAGAGATATACCCTCTGGAACACGAAACTGAACTGCTCCATCAGCGAGTCGAAGCTGTAGTCCTTTACGTTTCTTCCGCCGATCGTGACTTCGCCTTCCTGTACATCCCAGAAACGCGCGATCAGCGAAGTGATCGTAGTTTTACCACCACCGGAAGGTCCGACGATCGCCGTAGTCGTATTCTCCTTGATGTCGAGTGTGACATCGTCAATGATCTTTCTGTTCTCGTACGCAAAGGAAACATGCTCCAGATGGATGTCTCTGTTTTCAGGTTTCAAGTCTTCTCCATCGATATCCATCTGCTCGGTCTCGAGGATCTCATTAGCAAGATCTACACCCTTACCAATGATCTTCAGAAGTGCCGTATAGATACCCGCAAGATCCATAGACTCGAAGATCATGAACGAACACAGAAGCATCGTGATCGTATGTTCAAGCTGCATGCTTCCGTCAAAGTAGAACCAGAGGGATGCGCCAGCGATCGCAACACCGGACAGTTTACTGATCAGCATTTGCACGCCTACTGCAGGAATTGCTGCCAGTTCCGCTGCGATATCGGCCTTCTTTTTACGGTCGATCGCCTTATTCAGACGGGACTGGTTCTGGCTGATAATGTTGTAATTCCGGATCTCGGAAATGCCCTGGATGTATTCGAGAATAACGCCGACCATATCCTTATCAGACGCAAGCTTCTCATCGGCGACTTTCGCGACAGAATGGTTGGTCCACTGGTTGACCAGAAGGAAGATCCCGAGACCGAGAAGCGCGATCAGGCCGATCCGGTAATCGAAGATAAACATGAAAAGGATTACGACCACGGTCGTGATACTTCCCTGCAGGACCATCATGATAGCGCGTGTCGCAATATCTCCGACCTGCTCCATGGTGTTGGTCGCAACCGATGTGATATGACCGAGACTTGTATCGTTAAAGTATCCCATCGGCAGATATCTCAAGTGTTCGCCGATCTCGATCCTCTTCAGCGCACAGGTGTCGTAACCTGCCTCTGTCTGAAGCATCGATGAGAAACGGTTGACGGCCATCTTTCCCAATGTGCTGATGAGCATCAGTCCGATAACGATCAGGATCGACTGTGTCGTGACATCGTCTTCGAGCACGGCCTTGATCGCGAAGAACGCGGCCGGGATCCTCATCGCCGTGAACATCGCTTCGAGGACACCAAGCGCCGCGGATTTATAGAATTTGTTTCTGTTCTTCCTGCTGCAGAATCCGAAGAACTTTTGTACCATCTTAAACATGCGCAGCCACCTCCTTGCTAAAAGCACTCGTACCGTATGATTCAGATGCTTTCGCGGCGGAACTTGTTTCCGCAGCTGCGTCTTCGTCTTCATCCTTCGCCATACTGTGTGCTTCCCACATCTTCTTATAGAGTTCGTAGCTTTCAAGCAGTTCTTCCTGCGTACCGACAGCCTCAACATTTCCATCATTGATGACAAAGATCTTGTCCGCGTCCACGATCGTAGAGAGACGGTGTGCGATAACGATCAAAGTCCTTCCCTTTACGAGTTTGGCCACACTGGACTGTACCAGCGCTTCATTTTCCGGGTCGGTATAGGCCGTCGCTTCGTCGAGGATAACGACCGGCGCGTCTTTAAGCATCGCTCTGGCAATACAGATCCTCTGGCGCTCACCACCGGACAGATGTCCGCCGGCACCACCGACGATTGTGTCATATCCGTTTTCCAGACCAAGGATAAACTCGTGGCACCCAGTCGCTTTCGCCGCGTTATATACATCTTCATCAGAAGCTCCCGCACGGCCGAGACGGATATTCTCTTTTACTGACATATCGAAAAGGTAGTTATCCTGTGCGACGTACGCGATCTTCCCGGCATAGTATGTCAGCGGAAGTTTCCGGATATCGACACCGCCATATGTGATCGAGCCGGAATCCACATCCCACAGGGAATCGATCAATCTCGCGATAGTGCTTTTGCCGGAGCCGGAAGGACCAACGATCGCGGCCACTTCGCCCTGCTTGATCTCCATGTTGATCCCGTGAAGGACTTCCTGATCCTTGTATGTGAATCGGACATCCTTCAGTTCGATATCGGAGCCCGAAGGTGTCTCAGTAACGACTGAAGGTCTCTCCATGTCATCTCTTTCGAGGATCTCCGTAACTTCTCCGAAGATCGTCTTCATCTTGAGAAGGTCATCCGTATAGGAGAACGCGACGACCAGAGGTGTGATCAGACCCGCGGAAAGAATGATACCCGTGATGAAATCAACAGGTGTCAGTGAACCGTTCTTTACCAGAAGAAGTCCTACCGGAAGCACACCCAGGAAGGTTGCCGGCAGGAAGGACATAGTGCCCGACTGCGGCCAGATACATCTTCTCATCCAGTCGATGAAAACATCCGCGCCCTCTCTTGCGGCGACAACGAACTTTTCGTAAGAACCGCCGGTCTTACCGAATGCCTTGATGACTTCAATTCCGTTGATGTACTCGACAGCGGTATCGTTCAGTTTCTTTGTTTTCTGTACCGACAGTTCATAACCGCCACGGCTCTTATACATCATGACGGCCATGAACACGAGGCCGATCGCAGCACCGATCAGGTTGCTGAGACCGAGTCTCCAGTCGATCGTCATAAGGTAAATAAACATCACGACCGGAAGCAGAAGGTTCGCGGTAAACTCCGGCACGATATGCGCCAGCGTCGTCTCCATCGAGTCGACACGCTCCACGATGATGTTCTTGTAGCTTCCGCTGTTGTCATCGAGCACCGACCCGAGCGGGATCCGTGAAAGTTTTTCACAGAGCTGGGTCCGGATCCCTCCGAGAACAGTAAATGTTGCCACATGTGAAAGCGATGTCGACAACGAATGCAGAGTCATTCGGATCACCCAGAACAGGCCCATAAGGAGCACCTGCTTCAGGTAATAATTCCAGTCGTCGTTTCCGGCCAGAAGCTGTTCGACGATCTTCGAAATAATGAGATACGGAACGAAAGACGCCGCAACACCGAAGATGGCAAGCATGACACTGCCGCCGAAGAATGCGCGCTTTCTTCCCGCAAACTCAAGGATCCAGGAAAACAATCCTCTCTTTTTCATATAATCTCCTCCGTTAGATTATGTAGATTTGTTGGTTAGATATCGCTAACCGCCAATTAGAATGATTACTTCTTTGCAAGTACAGCGATCCAGGGCTTGGTATCGTGATGATCCGATACCACTTCCGAAAAGCCGGATGCCAGAAGCGCCTCTTCAAGCTGTTCGATGGTATAGCATTTCATGCCGTCAATAATCTTCTCGTACTTCAGAGTTCCCTCATCGACACCATCTGCCTCATTCACAATGAGAAAGTACCCTCCCGGTCTGATCGTATTGACGACCTGCGAAAAGCACTGCTGTATGCCGGGCCAGAAATACACGGTCTCAAAGGCGGTAGCCAGATCATACTTTTCTTTTCCGATCCGGAGATTGGATACATCTCCCTGACTGATGATGCAGCGTCCCTGATCGATCAGAGATCTGTTATATGAAGTCGCCTTCGATACAGACACCTCTGAATAATCAATACCCAGAACTCTCGCCGATGTGTATTTCTTCAGAAGTTCACTTACATTCCTTCCACCGCCGCAACCGAGATCTACGACCTCATCCGGCTGGATCTTCGGAAGATGGGAAAAACCCCAGTCCGCCATTTTCGCGTGACCGCTGTTCATTCCGTTGACCATCATCTTTCCCATTACGCCTTCCGGCTTCCTTGTCTGGCTGACAAAATTCTTATACAACCCCATTTTTCATCACTCCTGTTGACCGATCCCTCACCGGATCATTTCTTCTTTCCCTGATTGGCGACCGCTTCCATCTTCGCTTTCAGTGCTTCCTGATCACCGAGGTAGTAACTCCTGATGACTTTGAAATCATCATCGAATTCGTAGACCAGCGGAACAGCTGTCGGAATATTGACCCCGATGATCTCTTCGCTGCTTAAGTTATCGAAGTACTTCACCAGAGCGCGGAGCGAATTACCGTGTGCCGCGATCACGACACGTTTTCCGGCCTTCATCTCAGGCTTGATCACTTCCTCGAAGTAAGGAACGACACGTTCAATCGTTGTCTCGAGGCTCTCATGCGCGGGAAGCAAAGACGCATCAACATCCCTGTACATCGCCTGATGGATCGCGGATCTTTCATCAGAGACTTCCAGCGCCGGCGGTTTTACATCAAAAGAACGTCTCCAGATCTTGACCTGCTCTTCACCGTACTTTTCCGCGGTCTCCGACTTGTTCAGTCCCTGAAGCGCACCGTAATGACGTTCATTGAGCTTCCAGGATTTTTCGACAGGAAGCCATGCTCTGTCCATCTCATCGAGCGTGATATTCAGCGTATGGATCGCGCGCTTAAGATAAGAAGTAAAGCAGATGTCAAAGTCATAGCCTTCTGCCTTCAGCGTTCTTCCTGCATTTCTCGCCTCTTCTCTTCCTTTTTCACTCAGATCGACATCTGTCCATCCGGTAAAGAGGTTGAGCTTATTCCATTCACTTTCACCGTGACGGATCAAAACGAGTTTCAACATAATTAATCTCCTTCCATCCTTAAAAGAAGCGCCGCAGCCCGTTGACCGCGGCGCTTCGATCAATACCTGTAAATACTGTCGCAAGCACGAAAGTGGTAGCGAAAAAGATGCTTGCGGGAAGATAGACGTGCGTGCCGATAACATAAAGAAAGGGGAGTTAGTCATCATCGTAGGAAAGATGCAGCGTCTCATCTTCGTCAGGTATAATATCAAGGAACACAAACTAGTTAGCTTCTGCTAACCACGACAGATTCTAGCAGAGCATTTCTACATTGTCAACACATTTTAGTTAGATTAGGCTAACTTTAAATAATCCTGATTTCAATGTTTATCAAGTCGCTTGACACTAACTTTTCGTAATGATATAGTTAGCCAAGGCTAACTAGTAGCCGTTCATGTCATATTAAACGAGGAGGAAACCGGGTGAAGAATAAAAACCACATATCGCTTCTTGAAAAACGTGTCGTTGAGCAGTGCGCCCCGACACTCGCTGGTCTGAAAACAGGAAGCCTCTTCTCTCTTCGGGGTTTTTCTTCTTCCGGTCTACTCTCTGAAATATGTGACCTCAACCGCAAGTTCCGGTCATCCGGTCTCCTCCTCATCCCTCTTAAGAAAACTGAAGACTTCGCGCTTCTGTATCTGTACCGTCCCGGCTGTCTGAAACGGGATCTTCTGGATCCGGACGCGGTAAGAATAATGAGAAGATCCGGATACAGGTCTTCGGATACATCGTACTGTATCCTACGGCTCTGCAGAAGACTTCGCGAGGAGAGTGCTTTTCCACATGAGATCGGACTCTTTCTGGGATATCCCCCGAAAGACGTGGAAGGCTTCATACGGGATCCGAACTGCGCGTGTGCGTGCAAAGGATGCTGGAAAGTCTACTCTGAACCTGACAAGGCCGCACGAATCTTCGAAAGATACAGACAGTGCACCGCCTGCTACCTCAGGCGCATTAAAGAAGGCAGTTCCCTGGAACAACTACTCGTTTCGGGCCTGTAATATACACTAGTTACCATAGAAAGGATAACCATATGAGTAAAATCGCAATCGTTTACTGGAGCGGAACCGGCAACACAGAGGAAATGGCAAAGGCCATCGCCATCGGAGTCACGGACGCAGGATCGGAGTCTTCTATCTTCACTTCTTCGGAATTTAACTCCGGCAAACTCTCTGAATTTGATGCTGTCGCGTTTGGATGCCCGGCCATGGGGGCTGAGGAACTGGAGGAATCCGAGTTCGAACCGATGTTCTCGGAGCTCGAGTCTTCTCTCAATGGAAAGAAGATCGCCCTTTTCGGATCTTACGGATGGGGCGACGGCGAATGGATGAGATCATGGGAAGAGCGCTGCCGGACTGCAGGCGCAAATCTCGTTTCCGACTTCGTTATCTGCAACGAATCTCCGGATGACGCAGCAGTCATCGCATGCAAAAAGCTCGGATCTGACCTCACGATCTGATTTAACCCTATCCAATCGATACATAATCCATATTCCCTCTTTAGAAAGGAGCTGTCCGAGAATTCGGGACGGCTCCTGTTCTATTGTGGCTCAACACCAGTGCTTTTCGAACACAATGATATGCACTTGACAAATTATATTGCATCAAATATAATTTGGTCAAACAGAAAAGGAGAGAGCATCATATGAAGTACGATTACAAGGAAGCCATGAAACTCAGTAACCAGCTCTGTTTCCCGCTTTATGCGGCATCAAGAAATGTCGTGAATCTTTATACCCCATATCTGAAAGAACTCGGTCTGACATATACGCAGTACATCGTATTTCTGGTGCTTTGGGAAAAGGATAATATCCCGGTCGGCGAGATCTGCGACAGGCTGATGCTCGATAACGGCACCCTCTCCCCGCTTCTGAAGAAGATGCAGCAGGCAGGATATGTCGAGAGAAAAAGAAGTACCGAGGATGACCGTGTCGTCGTCATCACTCTGACCGACGAAGGTCGCGCACTTCAGAAGAAAGCGAAAGATATTCCGCTTAAGGTATCCGGATGTATCTCTCTTGATCCGGAGAAAGCAAAGATGCTCTACACACTTCTCTATGAATTGTTAGATAACCAGAAGGCCCAGTAAGAAGACGAACTGAAAAGGAGAATTGACCATGAATGTTTATGATTTCACAGTAAAAGACAGATCCGGAAAAGACGTATCCCTCTCTGAGTATAAGGGTAAAGTACTTCTCATCGTAAATACCGCGACAGGTTGCGGATTTACTCCCCACTACGAGCCGCTCGAGGCGATGTATAAAGAGTACAAGGATCAGGGATTTGAGATACTCGACTTCCCCTGCAACCAGTTCGCCAACCAGGCTCCGGGAAGCGATGATGAGATCCATCAGTTCTGCACATTAAAGTTCGGAACCGAGTTCCCTCAGTTTGCCAAGATCGACGTTAACGGTGAAACAGCTGATCCGCTCTTTGCTTACCTTGCGACCGAGAAACCTTTCGTTTCTTTCGGAAAAGGCCTCAAGAGCGCAGCGCTCAAGAAGTTCTCGGACATGAATAATAAGACATACGGCGATAAGGCTTACATCAAGTGGAACTTCACCAAGTTCCTGATCGGAAGAGATGGAAACATCGTCGAGAGATTCGAGCCGACCACCGATATGGATGTCGTTAAGGGTGCGGTTCTGTCTCAGCTGTAACTTCCTCTNNCCTCTTTCACTTCCTCTTCCCTCTCATGGGTGAGGTTCCAGTACCAGCGGAAGACGGCCATGCCGATGATGATCACGTAACCGCAGATACTTAAGTGTGCCGGGATCTCCGAGAAGAAGATCAGTCCCAGGATCGCGGAGAAAACGACCTGTGTGTTATCGAAGACGCCGATCTTTCTTGCCGGCGCGAATTTATACGCAGAAGTGATGGAGAACTGTGCGATCGCGGCAAAGACACCCGCGGAGACCAGACACAGGAGCTGCCAGGGTTCCATGATCTTGAAGTCGAAGATCATGAACGGCAGGGACAGCAAACATGAGAACAGCGAGAAGCAGAGGACGATGATCGACGTCCTCTCTTTTCTTTTTCCGAGAAGACGGACGAAAGAGTACGCGATACCGGCACCGGCTCCGCCCCATACACCGGCAAGCGCGGGGATCATGGAGACATCCGCGGAAGGCCGTGCGATCAGGAGCACACCGGAGAATGCGACGACCGTGGTCATGATGTCGATCTTCGTCGGCTTTTCCTTCATGATCGGGATCGATGCGAGGATCGCGAAGAACGGAGAAAGCTTATTCAGCATATTCGCGTCCGCCAGCGGCAGATGGTCGATCGCGTAGAAGTTACAGAGAAGTCCTGTCGTACCGAAGAGGCAGCGGAGGAATACGTACTTGCCGTTCCCCTTCTTCATCTTGAACTTATCCTCGGAACGGACAAGCGTGAAGGCAGCGATCAGAGCAGCAAACGCATTACGGAAGAATGCTTTTTCCATCGTGGGAACATCACCGGAGAGCTTGACGAAAAAGGTCATGAGAGCAAAGCCCATCGCGGCCACCAGTATGCAAGCGATTCCTTTTGCGTCCGAACTCTTTAGTTTCATTAATTTGACATGTCCTTCCTCTGTATTTCCCCCACATTTTATATTTGCTTCCCCCATATGTAAATCATGAGTGATATAATCAATGTGAACGAAAAGTGATAAGGAGAACGACCATGAATGGAATTTATGAATCCGGCGAGGATTATCTCGAGACGATCCTGATCCTGAAGAAACGAAATGGCAGCGTCCGCTCTATCGACATCGCACGCGAGATGGACCTTTCCAAACCGAGTGTCAGCCGTGCCATGGGCATCCTGAAGAACAAGGGATTCATTACAGTTGGTGACGATGGCGAGATCCTCCTGACCGATGACGGCAAGAAGATCGCCAAGAGCATCTATGAGCGTCACCGTATCCTGACCGAAGCTCTGGTCATGCTCGGCGTCGACGAAGAGACCGCCGCTGCCGACGCATGCCGTATCGAGCACGACATCAGCGACAAGTCTTTCAACAAGATCAAGAAGCACGTAAAAGATGCGAAAAAAGGGTAATTGCCATTCACGCCTATATAATATATAATGATGAGCGATTGTGAGTCGCGCCATTCAAGCATTGCTTCTCACAAGATGAAAAACAAAGATAAAGGGAAAGTGGAGGATCAAACCAT
>DBYF01000128.1:0-13563 GCA_002310155.1 Mageeibacillus sp. UBA1193
ACTGTTATTTTAACTCTTTTTTGTCCTTCTGGATACGTACCAGAATATCTGTCAGTTCGTTCTCGAGTTCTGTCAGTCTCTTTCTCGCGTAATCGATCGAGCGGGAGTAGATCACCTCGGACTGCTGGTTCGCTTCCGCGAGGATGCGGTCGCTCTGCTCCTTGGCAAGGAGTGTGACCTGGTGCTCGTCGACCATGATGGCCTGACGCTGCTCGGATTCGCGAAGGATACTCTCAGCCTTCTGACGTGCAGAAGCGATTACCTGACGCTGACGGTCAACGATCCACTTCGCCTGCTGGACTTCCGACGGGAAGCTCGCACGGATCTGCTTGATCCAGTAAAGTACGTCAGCTCTATCTACGATGCAGTTATCGGAGAACGGCACACCCTTGGCCTGTTCTACGGTCGCCTGCAGCTGGTCAAGCAGCTCGTAAAGATCCTTATCTGTTGTTCTCACATTTCCATCCGGCATATGAAAAACCTCCTAAAAACAATTCCGTATTACTTATCTGACTGCTTGGAGAGCAGCTTTTTATGTACCATCTCTTCGATCTCCGGCACGCACATTCTGCTGATGTCACCGCCGTAGTAAGCAACTTCTTTAATGATGGACGAACTGGTGAATGCCAGGTCTGCTCTGCACGGCAGGAAAATGACCTGATAGTCGGGGAACATCAGCGTATTGGCCGCGTTCATCTCCGCCTCGTAGCGGAAGTCCGACTCACTCCGAAGGCCTCTGACTACCGCGGAAGCCCCCAGTTCTCTATACACGTCGACAAGCAGGGATTCTCTGGAAATGACCTCGATATTCGGGACGTCACGAAGACAGATCTTCGCCATCTCGACGCGCTCTTCCACTGTGAACAGGGATGTTTTGGCGCGGTTGATCATGACCGCAACGACGAGCTTGTCACAGAGGCGTGCAGCTCTCTTTGCGATGTCGATATGACCCAGAGAAAACGGGTCGAAACTGCCCGGAAAAATAAACGTTTTCAAGAGCGTCTCTCCTTACTCGCACATAGTTTCTGATTCTAAAAAGAATGTTACCAAAGTTGATCCGTACTTACAACTCTTTAAACATGTCATATTGGTTACAATATCTGAAATATCGGCATCTGCGTCCGATTCGACGATGAACATTCCACCCTCATTGAGAAGCTTATACTCGGTGATCAGTTCAGCAACTGTTTTCGCTGCCGTCTCCGCCATCGCGTACGGCGGATCCATGAAGATGATGTCGAAGGTCTCGTTCTTCTTTCCGAGGAGCTTCAGAGCCTCCGTGTAGTTCATCTTGATCGGGCGTGCCTGATCCTTAAGATGCGTCTTTTCGAGGTTTTTATTGATGACCTGCTGGCTCTTTCCCGCCTGGTCGATCAATACTGCGGATTCCGCGCCACGCGATAAAGCCTCGATCGCCATTTGTCCGGTTCCGGAGAATACATCGAGAAAAGCACTTCCCGGCACTCGCATCTGGATGCTCGAAAAGATCGCCTCCTTGACCTTATCGGTCGTCGGACGCGTCGCGTCTCCTTTCGGCGCTTCGAGCACCGTGCCTCTGCATTTTCCGGATACCACTCTCGGCATGCTCTCGGATTCTCCCTCTCATTTGTCCCGGTCTATATATCGCGGGTTTGTTTTCCTACTATACCACTACTTTGGGAATTGGCAAAACAAAGTTTCTTATACTTTAATATCGGCCGTGCGAAATGGCGTTTTCAGACATCAGAGGCTGGGCTTCTGCCAAGCGTCTCCGAAATGGTTATGGAAGGCTTCGAGCATGATCTTCGCCTCTGTACTCTCGAGCTTCGTATCGTCCTTCAGCATCTGATCGATCGCCTTTTCGATCGGGCCGAGACATGCAGCATCACGATAGAGGTTCGCCATCTTGAGCTGCGGAATACCATGCTGTTTCGTACCGAAGAAATCACCGGTTCCGCGGAGGAGCATATCCTTCTCTGCAAGCTCGAAACCATCGGTGGTCTGGCACATCATGTCGATACGTTCCTGGGCGACGCCTTCGTACTTATCTGTCTGAAGGATACACAGCGACGGCAGGTTTCCCCGTCCGATACGTCCTCTGAGCTGGTGCAGTGTCGAAAGACCGAATCTCTCGGCATTTCGAATGACCATGATGGATGCATTCGGATTATCCACGCCGACTTCGATAACTGTCGTAGAGACGAGTACATCGATTCTACCTTCACTGAATTCCTTCATGATCTTCTCTTTTTCGGCGGGCTTCATCTTACCGTGGAGAAGTCCCAAATGCATATCCGAAAGGTCTCCGTTTGAAAGCGTCTCATAGTACTGTACCGCGGACTCGAGGTCCGACTTCATGGACTTCTCAAGTGTGCCCTCTTCGTCCTCATACGCGTCTTCCTGAAGTTCGTCGATCATCGGACATACGACGTATACCTGATGGCCTTTCTTGACCTCCTGGCGGATCGTCGCGATGACTCTTCCCTCTTCATCGAAGGACGCACGGATCGTCTTAATAGGCTGTCTTCCCTTCGGCATGCTCTTGATGACCGATACATCCATATCTCCGAAAAGCACCAGTCCGAGGGTTCTCGGGATCGGTGTCGCGGACATGACGAGTGTATGGATGCCGTGATCGGATCTTTCCTCCGTCGTCGATCTCTGCTTCACACCAAAACGGTGCTGTTCGTCCGTGACCATCAGGGCGAGGTTCGGGAAGATATTCTTTTCCGAGAGGACCGCGTGCGTTCCGACGAGGATCTTCGTCTTTCCAGATTCGAGGTTCTCCCTGATCTCATTTTTCTTCTTCGCGGTGGTGCTTCCGAGCATGAGCTCGACACCGATATCCGTTCCGTTCAGGAACTTCTTAAATGTCTCATAGTGCTGTGCGGCGAGCACCGCGGTTGGTGCCATGAATACCGCCTGATATCCCGCGATCGCGCACGCGACCATACTGAGAAAAGCGACGACCGTTTTACCGGAACCAACGTCACCCTGTACGAGGCGGTTCATCGGATGGCTCTTCGAAATATCCGAGAGGATATCGTGGGTGACTTTTCCCTGGTCCTCGGTAAGCGAGAACGGAAGGCCCTTTACGATGCTCTGGAACGTCTCCATATCCTCTTTCTTGCCGCGTATCGGACATGAGGCATGAAGATCTTTCTGCTCCTGTTTATAGACGCTCAGTGCACCACGCAGGAGGAACAGCTCCTCGAATACGAGATACTTTCTCGCGATCTCGACTTCTTCCATCGTCTCGGGACGGTGGATCTTCTCGTAGGCATATCGGATCGCGCAGAGCTTCTGCTCTTTTCTAAATGACAGCGGCAGTACTTCCGACAGAAGCGGCAGTGCCCTGTCGAGTGCGCCGTTGATAATGGCACGGATATGACCCTGTTTCAGTCCCGAAGTCAGCGGGTATACGGGCTGGATCAGCGAGGTCTTCTCTTCGCTTTTCTGGCGCTGGTCGAAGACCGGATTTACGACCTGGAATGTGAATCCGTCACGGGTCACTTTTCCGTGGAAAAAGTACTCTTCCCCGGCCTGGATCTTCTTCTCGAGATACGGCTGGTTAAACCATACCGCGCGGATGCTGCACGAGCCGTCGGAAAGTGTCGCGAAGATGGTCGTTTTTCCTCTGTTTCGGGAGATTCTCGGCGGATTCACGATGGTCGCGATGAAGGACTGTTCTTTATCGTGTTCGAGATGAAAGAGCGGCACACACTCCGACCAGTCATCGTATCTTCTCGGGAAGAATGTGAGAAGGTCGTACACGCGGAATACGCCGAGCTTTTCGAGCTGCTTGGCGCGTGCTTCACCGACCTTCGGAAGGTATCTTACGGAAGTATCGAGCGTGATCTCCGCCATGGGTCACACCTTCTTTCCAGAGGAAGGACAGAGGTCAGAGAGCTTACACTCGCCGCATCTCGGATGAGTTCTTGCGGTACATACGGCACGTCCATGATCGACCATACGGTGGCCGAACGGCGCCCACTCTTCTTCCGGAAGGATCTTCATGAGTTCTTTTTCGATAACGGCAGGATCTTTTCCTGAGCTTAATCCGAGACGGCCACTGACTCGCATGCAGTGCGTGTCGACCACGACGGCAGGCACACCGTACATCTCGGAAACGATGAGGTTCGCGACCTTTCTTCCGACACCCGGGAAGCGCATCAGTTCTTCCTGTGTCTTCGGAACTTCGCCTCCGAAATCATCACGCATCATGCGGGCGATCTCATAGAGATAATGGGACTTGGCTTTCCAGAAACCGCACGGCTTGATGATCCGTCCGATCTCTTCTTCCCCTGCTTCGAGGAAGTCAGTGTAGTCCGGGTGCTTTTCAAAAAGGATCTTCGTAACTTCATTGACGCGCACGTCCGTGCACTGCGCGGAAAGGACCGCACGTACTACGAGGTGGAATACATTATCGTCGATATCGAGGGTACACTCCGTCTGCGGATACATCTCATGCAGGCGGGCAAGGATCGCCTCCACGCGTTCTTTCTTTCTCATGCTTTCTCCTTCGGATCAGTCTCCTCAGGCTTCTGTTTTTTGAGAGTATAGATGAACTTCGCGCCGCCGAGCTCTTCGCTCTTTTCCGCCCAGATCTTCTCACCATGCGCGGTGATGATCTCACGGCAGATATAAAGGCCCAGACCGAATCCGCTCTCTGTACGGGAAGGATCGACCTTATAGAAGCTCTCGAATACACGGTCGCGCTTGTCTTCCGGGATACCGCATCCGGAATCTTCGATGCTGACGTAGACTTTCTCTTCGTCCTGATCGTAGCTGGTCGCGATGCCGATGATACCGTCACGCGGCGTGAACTTGATGGCGTTTGTCAGCAGGTTATAGAACACACGGTACAGCAGCTGGGATTCACCAAAGGCCATCATCTGATCGCCCTTGTTCTTTCCGAGGTCGACGTTAACACTGATGTTCTTATCGGAGATCAGGTTCTCGACATTCTGGACCGCATCGTGGATCATCTCATTGATATTGAATTCTTCCATCTTCGCAGGATCGATCTGGCTCAGGGACGATGCCTCGGTCATGGAGTTGATGAGCTCCTGGATACGTGCGACCTGTGTCTGGATGATATCCATATACTTCGGATAGCTTTCCGGCGGGATCGTACCATCGGAGATCGCGCTGAGGAATCCCTTGATGGAAGTAAGTGGTGTTCTTAAGTCATGAGCGATACTGGAGATAAATACCTTACGGTCTGCCTCCTGACGCTCGAGTCGCTCGATCATGCTGTTGACCGTCGTGACCATATTCGTGATCTCATCGGTAAGCATGTACTTGAGTGTGGATTCTTTTCGCATTTCCGGAACATCGATACGGACGGAAAGATCGCCCTTCGTGACCTGGTTCGCGGCATCAGAGAGAGCACGCAGCGGACGGATCAGGGATCTTGCCATCAGCGAGAAGAAAAGCAGTGCCATCGAGAAGGAAATGAGGATCGGGAGAAGAAGCGCGTTCGACAGTCTCCAGAATACTTCATTCTCGACGTTCAGCGTATTGAAAAGCACTATGTTCAGGTCTTCCTGCGATGTCGCTACGGCAACGGATACCGAAACGCTTCGGGAGTTGGCGAAGATACCGTTCGTGATGTCGGAGGTCTGCGCCTTGCCCTTATGGAGGAAGAGCTCAACTGCTCTTTCGTTTGTAAGGAATACATAGTTGTCAGCTTTCAGAAGGTCTCCCCTCACGAAGTCCGGAACGGAAGTAGAATACTCGATGCGTCCGTCGGATCTTACGAACCATACGGAGCAGCCTTCTGTTCTGGCGAAGGAATTAATGAAAGCCTGGATCGCCGTATCGGATACGGACGGATCCGCGACCAGTGAATCGTAAGCAAGAGCCAGGGAATTCGCCTGGTCTTCGATCTGTTCTTTGTTCTCGGAGATCAGGGAGACAGTCGTCTGGCGGTAGAACACCAGGACCAGTACGGCGAACACGAGGATCGTGCCGACGGCCAGTGAGAGCGTCGTACGGAACAATACCGACTGTGATTTTTTACCCGAATCTTTCATACCCTTACCCGAAGAAAAGATGTCTTATGTCTTACTTATTCTCTGTTGTCTCAAACTTGTAGCCGACACCCCATACTGTCTTGATCTGCCAGTTGGTCTTTACATTCGGCTTCTCGAGCTTCTCACGGATACGCTTGACGTGTACGTCAACGGTTCTGGACTCTCCGTAGAAGTCATAGCCCCATACGTTCTCGAGGAGCTGTTCTCTTGTGAATACACGGTTCGGATGAGATGCCAGGAAGAACAGGAGCTCCAGTTCCTTCGGCGGGATATCGATCTCCTTGCCGTCAACGGTTACAACGTAACGCGCCATATCTACAGTGAATCCCTCGTAGGAGATCACTTCGTTGTTTTCTTTGCTGTCAGCGTTCTCAGCGTTCGCTGCATCGCGCTTCTCTGTTCTTCTCAGAACTGCCTTAACACGGGCGAGGAGTTCCTTCGGCTCGAAAGGCTTCTGTACATAGTCGTCTGCGCCGAGCTCGAGTCCGACGACCTTATCCAGGGTATCGGATCTTGCGGTGAGCATGATGATCGGGACATCGGATGTCTTTCTGATCTCACGGCAGATATCGTAACCGTCTTTACCCGGAAGCATCAGATCGAGTACAACAAGATCCGGCTCGGAGGACTGGAATGTTTCGATCGCGCGGTCACCTGACAGGCAGGATGTTACGGCAAAACCGTCTTTATCGAAGTAGAGCCGGAGCACTTCTACGATATTCGGATCGTCATCTACAACTAAAACCTTCTTCATCTTCTATCCCTCACTCCCTTTATTTCTTTAGCATGTCTTTCAATTCATCCATAAATGAATTGACATCCTTAAACTGTCTATATACCGAGGCGAAGCGCACATAAGCGACTTCATCGATATCCTTAAGCTGCTGCATGACCATCTCGCCAATCTCATTTGTCGAGATCTCACGCTTCGTGGTGTTCTGGATCTGATTCTCCACGTAGGTCACGATCTGTGTCAGCTGCTCGGAGCTGACCGGTCTCTTCTCACAGGCCTTCATGAGACCTCCGAGAAGTTTCTCCTGACTGTATGCCTCGCGTGTACCGTCCTTCTTGATGACAAGAAGCGGGAGAAGTTCTACCTTCTCATATGTGGTAAAGCGGGACGAGCAGGATAAACATTCACGCCTGCGGCGGATGGCAGAACCATCCTCCGCAGGCCGCGAATCGATTACTTTATCTTCCATATGTCCACAGAAAGGGCACTTCATAAATTATCACTCATCCAGATTATCGTTGTCACTCATGAACCAAGGCAGAAGTCTCTTCTTATCCTTTGCCGGAGCCGGAGCCTCAACTGTCTTCGGAGCAGATACCGGAGCCTGTGTTCTCGGAGCAGGTGTCGGAACAACATTCGGAGTCGGTCTGCCGCCCTGCTGTACAGAGTGGGTCGGAGCCTGCGGAGCAGGTGCCGGTGCCGGAGCTACGTAAGGAGACTGCGGACGGGCAACCGGTGCGACCGGAGCTACAGGAGCTACCGGAGCGGACTTGCTCGGAGAATATACCTTAGCGTCTTCTTCCTTCGCCTTGCCAACCGGTTCCGGATCACCAAAGAGGAATTCCGGTACTTCCGGCTTGGAAGCAGGCTTTACAGGAGCCGGTGCCGGAGCGGCCGGCTTCTCATAAGAAGAGATCGGGGATACCGGACGAGTTGCGGAAGCGGAAGGTGTTCCCTGTCCGATGATCGTCGGGTTCTGCTTGGAGATGATAGAGGTTGCCGGACGGAAAGCCGCGGAAGCATTCTCTGTGTTATCAAATCCGGAAGCGATAACGGTGATCATGATCTCGTCTTCGAGTGTCGGGTCTGTAACCGCACCAACGATGATGTCAGCGTCGCCGGCAACTGCGTCACGTACAACGGATGCAGCAACGTCGATCTCGTGGAGCTTCATGTTGCGGGAACCGGTGAAGTTGATGATTACGCCGCGGGCACCCTCGATGGTTGTATCGAGGAGCGGGCTGTTGATGGCCTGCTTAACAGCGGCAGACGCTCTGCCCTCACCGGAAGCACGGCCGATACCCATATGGCAGATACCTGCGTTCGTCATGATACGGCGAACGTCTGCGAGGTCGAGGTTGATGAGACCAGGGATAGCGACGAGGTCGGAGATACCGGCTACACCAAACTTGAGGACCTGATCGGCCATGTTGAATGCGTCATCAATGGATGTATCTTCATCGGTGATATCGAGGAGCTTATCGTTCGCAACAACGATAAGAGAGTCTACGTACTTTTCGATCTCGCGGATACCGCGCTCAGCGTTCATCGCACGACGCGGACCTTCGAAACGGAACGGACGGGTTACTACAGCGACTGTCAGGATACCGAGTTCACGAGCGATCTGGGCAACTACCGGAGCAGCACCTGTTCCTGTACCACCGCCCATACCGGCTGTGATGAACAGCATGTCTGTTCCACGGATCGCCTGAGCGATCTCATCCTTGCTCTCTTCCGCTGCCTTCTCACCAACCGTCGGGTCAGCGCCGCATCCGAGACCTCTGGTGATCTTCTCACCGATCTGGATCGTGATCTGGGCCTTGGAACGTGCAAGAGCCTGATGGTCTGTATTAATGGAAATAAAATCGATGCCCTGGACAGAGCTCTCGATCATACGATCAACTGCGTTACATCCGCCGCCACCGACACCGATTACTTTTATTGCTGCAAATGGTTCATCATCCATAGAGTATCCGAGCTTAAAATCTGACATAGCCTGCTTTCCTCCGTATCGCCATAAATATATACTAATTCATTATAAGCTTTCTAAGCTATCTTTTACAATTCTACACTAAATGTTGTGGTCAAGCAATAGAGGGAAATCCCGGCGAAAAAACGGGTTACAGTTCGATTACCGCCATTTTTCAGGGCTGTAATTCTTCACCGGGCGGAACCTATATGTAGTATCAGGGTCACCTCAGGATGTAGTCTTTGCCCGTCATATCGAGCACAGTACCCGGTTTGTCGGTAAAGTAGCCGGAGATCACGGCATAGCGGAGCCAGGTCATATCATCGGAGATCGTCTGGAGAGAACCGAGTTTGACGCTGATCGTGTGGTCAGAGCCCGGAATATCCAGATCGATGAATGTCGTCATATTTTCGCAATAGCGCACGCAGATGACATGCGACAGGAAGTTGAAATCGTCGCCGTCCTGATGGGCGTTCGAGTCCGCGCCGAGTATCGCGCCGAGAATCGTGATACAGATGTCATAGCCGTCAGATGACGTCAGATCAAGCTTTTTGCCGATCTGGGCAGAGCGGATGGGCAGTCCCCGGATCTCCGGGATCCCTGTCGGAACATCGCCGGTAACGATCTCAAGAACGTACGAATCGTCCGCGATTATGGCATATCCGTCCGGAATCGCGACGTAAGCTACTTTTCTTCTTTCTGTAACCTCAATGTAAACTTCTCCCGGGTAGTGCGGATAGACTTTCGCGTCCGCGATATACGGGTCGGAATTGATGATCTTCTGCCTTGCTTTACCGTATCTTAAGCGCACCATATCCTTCAGCGGACCGCTGATATGGGACATCAGGTGATCGCCCTTCCTGATACCGGACAGCTCGATGATCTGTTCTGCCGAGATGCGCTGGTTACCTGTGACATGGATCTCCTGTACATGGAAGCTTCTGTGGAAGATAAAGAGCATCAGGCAGATGGAGATCATCAGGAGCATGATGATCAGGAGCCATCCTTTGACCGGTATGTTTCGGATCATCTTGCCGAAGTCAAAGGCTGCACCTCCTGCAGCACCTTTCCCGGACTGCGCGGGAGCGTTCTTTTCTATCTTCTTCTCTGCCTTCTCCGGTTTCTTTTCGGAAGATTCTTCAGAACGAGATGAGTCATCTGTCTTCTTGTTTTCGGCGCGCGAAACTTCCTCCGCCTTCTTCCCGTCCTTCTTCTCCTCTTTCGGAGATTCCTTGGCGGGTTCCTGCGAATCGTACGCACCGTCTTCTACGACAGTGATCTCGTCCTTCGGTTTTTTCTCTTCCTTATCGGGCAAGTGCTTTTACCTCATCACAAATACGCGAAGCGGCATCGTAGATCGCCAGTTCACGTGTGTTCTTGCGCATCGTCGAGAGCTTCTCCTTGTTCGAGAGCAGGTCCGTCACGATGCCCGGGAGCTTCTCTACCGCCTGATCGTCAGGCAGCAGGATGCCGGCCTTCGCATCTTCAAATGTTTTCGCGTTATAGGTCTGGTGATCCTGCGCCGCATAGGGGTACGGGATCAGGACAGACGGAGCGCCTACCGCCTGCACTTCCGCACAGGTGATCGCGCCGGCACGGCCGATGAACAGGTCACATGCCGCAAGATAGGTCTCCGGGTCCTGGATGTACTCGAAGACTTCGATAGACTTCGGCCAGTTCTTGGCCTCCAGCATAACTTCCTTATAGCGCTGTTTACCTACGCTCAGGATGATCTTGACGTTCGGATCCTTGATCTCCTTGGCGAGCTCCACGATCGCGGAATTGACCGTTCTCGCACCGAGGGAACCGCCCATCGCGAGGATCAGAGTATCGTTGATGGTAAGTCCGAGCTTCGTTCTGCAGGCGTCTCTTTCGACGGTGGAGAACACGCCACGGATCGGGTTACCGGTATAGACGATCTTCGCCTTCTTATTGAAGTAATGATCAAGCTTCGGGAAACTCGTGCATACGGTGCCCGCATACTTGGACATCATGCGGTTGGATCTTCCCGGGAAAGCATTCTGCTCGTGAAGAAGGATCGGGATCTTCTCCTTATGCGCCGCAGCGATCAGAGGGCTGCAGACGAATCCGCCGGTACCGACGACGACATCCGGCTTCTGCTCGCGGAGGAGCTTTCTGCACATTTTTCTTCCTGCGAGGAATTCTTTTACCGCCTTGAAGGTCTTCTTCGAGATCTTCATCGGAAGCTGCGCGGCACGGATCACCTCGAAGGGATATCCCATCTTCGGAATGATCTGTGACTCCAGTCCCTTTTCCGTCCCGCAGAAAAGCACCTGGCAGGAAGGATCCTGCTTCTTGAGCTCGTCCGCGATCGCCACGGCCGGATGGATATGTCCGCTTGTGCCACCCCCGGCAAGAAATACTTTCATAACTCACACCACCAATTTTACTGTTTTTCTCTTTCTTCCCGATCTGGATACCGAGAGGATCATGCCCACGGAGATCATGAAGAAGAAGTTTGCCGTACCGCCGTAGCTGAAGAACGGAAGCGTGATACCGGTCGGCGGGATCGCTCCCGTCGCAACGCCGATATTCAGGAACGCCTGCAGCGTCAGCAGCGACGTGTAACCTGTCGTAAGAACACGCGTGAACAGGCTGTCCGCCTGCCACGATACCAGGAACCCCGCGAGTGCGAAGGCCCAGAAAAGAAGCATAACTCCGAGGCCTCCGATGAATCCGAGCTCCTCGCAGATAATGGAATAAACATAGTCGTTATGTGCCTCAGGAAGATACATATACTTCTGTCGGCTGTTACCGAATCCGACACCGGTCATTCCGCCGGAGCCGATCGCAATGATACTCTGCTCGATCTGATATGTGTCGTCCTCGTCCGCCGTCTTCTCTTCTTCCTCTTCCGCGTTCATCGTCTTAAAGATGTTCAGACGCGTAACAACGTGGGCGAAGTTCTTTTCGAGCTTCTTCTTCTGCTTGCCCGGCATGGAAAGATAGAAGATACCGCCGACCACGAGGAGGATACCGAGAAGGAATGCGCCGCCTCTGATCCAGGACGAAAGCGGGATACCGCAGCACAGGAAGCAGATCGCGGAGATCGCGCTTAAGATCAGGAAGCACGACATATGCGGCTGAAGAACAACGATCAGAAGGCAGAACATGATAAGAATGCCGGGGATCGTGATATCGATAAGTGCGTCGAAATTCTTCTGCGAGAGTCTCTTCGACTTCAGTCCGCCCTTCTTTCTTACTCTCTGGATAAACGAACGGTAGCCGGCGATCGCATAGACGATCGCGACCTTGATATACTCGGACGGCTGGATGGAGAATCCTCCGATAAAGATCCAGCGGCGCGCACCATTAACGACAGAACCCATAGCGAGGGTCAGGAGCGCCATGCCGACTGCGGACAGATAGACCAGCAGCGTGACCGGCCATTTATCGAAGAGCTTAAGAGGCAGGAAAGTAATGACCAGTGCGGCCACGAATCCCAGGAGCAGGAACGCGCCCTGGTGGATAACGTAATAAAGGGAGTTGCCCTGGGACGTATATGCTTTCGGCATACTCGCGGAAAAGAGCATGACCATACCGAAGGCCATCATCACCAGTACGATGATAACGATCCCGAGGTTGACACGTCCCGGCGCGATAACATCCATGGACTCGATTCTTCCGTCGTCACGGTACGCGATGTTCTCCGAGACGAGCCCCTTCATCTTTCTTCTCATGGTTCATTTCCTTTCCGAACTATTGAACCATAGCTGTCGAGAATTGTATACATCTCGAAGGCGTGTGACGCTTTCAGAAGAACGTAATCGCCCTCGGAAACCAGCTCTGTGAGCTTTTCTGCCATTTTCTCCTTATCCGAGAAAATGAATACCGGCATTTCAGGTGCTACGGAAAAAGCACCGTCAACGACGTTTTTCTGGAAATCTCCGATGACCAGAAGTCCGTCGAGACCTACGGAAGCAGCCTTTGCGCCGACTTCGAAGTGCTTCTGCGGAGCGACATCTCCGAGCTCGAGCATATCGCCGATGCAGGCAAATGCTTTACTGTGTTTCGCGAGACGGCGGACCGATTCGAAGGCCGACATCATGGACTCCGGGCCCGCGTTATAGGCATCGTCGAGGAAGTAGACTCCCTCGTCATTCACAAGTCTTTCTCTATGTCCGATCTGGACAAATGCTGCGATCCCCTCAGCGACCAGTTCCGGCGCGATGCCGAAATAAAGACCGCACAGAAGTCCCGCAAGTGCATTTCCGACGTGGTGCTTGCCGACTACGGAGATCGCGAGATCGAATTCCTGAAGTGCTCCGAAGCCCGCGGCCGCGGTGAAGCAGATCCTTGCGCCCTCGCAGTAGATATTTTCCGCGTAGGCAAGGCCGTATGGAAGCGGGTCGAGAACGACTGTCTCTGTCGATGTGTAGGCGATCTTTACGTCTTCCCTGATCATGCCCTCGGCAACTGCCTTCTGCAGGTATTCATCCGCGTACGGCATGATGAGAAGTCCGCCCTCGGCGAGTCCTTCGAGGATCTCGAGTTTCGCTTTCAGGATCTCGTCACGGGATCCGAGAAGCTCCATATGGGCGACCCCGATATTCGTGATGACGGCAACGTCCGGATGCGCGATGTTCGTAAGCTCGGAGATCTCTCCTCTTCCTCTCATGCCCATCTCCAGAACGATGACTTCCGTATCTTCCGGGGTATTTAAGATCGTCAGTGAAAGACCGATCTCGTTGTTGTTATTATTCTTGGTCGCGTAGACTCTCTTGCCACGGGACAGGCTGCTCGCGATCATCTCACGGGTAGATGTCTTTCCGACACTTCCCGTGACTGCGACGACCTTGCATCCGAGCTTCAGGCGGTATGCT
>DBYF01000128.1:13636-39891 GCA_002310155.1 Mageeibacillus sp. UBA1193
CCGTCATTGGCCGCTGCGACCGCATATTTATTTCCATCGAAGTTCTCTCCGATCAATGCGAGGAAGAGGTTGCCTTTTTCGATCACACGGGTATCCGTCGACACACCGTCGATCACGTAGGTCTCCGGGTTCACACCCTCCGGGAGCTGCTTGAGCTCGCCGCCGGTCACATCAACTATCTCTTTGAGAGTAAACTTCGCCATTCTTACACTCCTCTTTCCTTCTCGAGGTTTCTCAGTTCTTCCGACGTCACCTTCGAGTCGACGAAATCGACGACAGTATTCTTGATCGTCATCGTGGTCTCGTGTCCTTTTCCGGCGATCACGACGATATCGTCCGGATGCGCCATCGCGCAGGCATGGCGGATCGCCGCTCTTCGATCCTCGATGATCTCATACGGGACATCGCCGTTTCTCCTGATGCCCTCGACGATCATGCCGGCGATGATGCTGAAGTCCTCGGATCTCGAGTTATCTGTAGTCACTACGGTAAAATCACTGTATTTGCCGGATACTTCGCCCATGGTGTATCTTCGGTCGTGCGGACGGTCGCCGCCGCAGCCGAACACCGTGATGATCCTGCCCTTACAGGACGGGCGGATCGCGTTGAGGAGCACCTTCAGGCTGTCTCCGTTATGGGCATAATCGACGTAGATCTTAAGTCCCAGAGAGTTATCGATCTTCTCCATTCTTCCAGGAACACGGACAAATGTCATTCCGTTTTTGATCTGATCTCTTTCTACTCCCGCGAGAAAAGCACTTGCCGCCGCGCATACTGCGTTGTCGACGTTAAAGTCGCACAGGAGCGGTACGAAAAGTTCTTCTTCGTAGTCCGGGGTAACGAAAGTAAATCCCATGCCCGGGACGCCGTCCCTGACCGTGGTCTTCATGTCACGCATGGTGAAGTCCGCGTCTTCGCTGACGCTGTAGGTATAGCACTTCTCGGTGTGTGCCTTCGCGTATGCGAGGACTTCCTCGAAGCGTCTGGTGTTCTTATTGATGAGAGCGATACGGCAGTGGTCGAAGAGCGCGAGTTTACTGAGGAAATAGTCCTCCTCTGTCTCGTGCTCACCATCGGATACATGGTCATTCAGGAAGTTCGTGAAGACGCCGATCTCGAAGTCGACACCGTAGGTCCTCTTGAACTTCAGGCCGAGGGAAGATACTTCCATGACGCAGTCCTTTACGCCCTCGTCCTTCATGGTACAAAGGAGCGACTGGAATTCCCAGGCTTCCGGGGTCGTGTGCTTCGACTTGATGGTCCTTCCGACGATCTTATTCTCGACGGTGCCGATGAGGCCGCAGGATCTGCCTGCTCTCTCCAGGATCTCGTGAATGATATAGGTCGAAGTGGTCTTACCCTTTGTTCCGGTAAGGCCGATGATCTTCATGTCCTTCGAAGGATGACCGAAATAGGAGCAGGCCATCTCGGCGTATGCTTTTCTCGTATCGGGAACCGCGGCGACGCCTGTCGTTCCGAGCGCTTCGATCGAAGCGAGCATCTCCCGGATCTCGGGGAGTTTTCTCTCCTCGACGAGGACCAGGGCCGCGCCCTGCTCTGCCGCACTTACGATGTGCTTATGTCCGTCTGTCTTCTGTCCGACCATCGCCACAAATGCGGTCTTGTCCGTGACCTTTCTCGAATCGAGTACGATCTCGTCGAACTCTCTGTCGTCAGGTCCTGCGATCCACTTGTATTCACTTTCTTTCAGAAGATCTGTCGCTCTCATAATTGTCACCCTTTACTCCATCTTCACCTTGACCATCGCTCCGAACGGAAGTTCCGTCGGCGGCGGTGGAGTCGTCTCACCGGTGGATTCACCCTCTTCTCCACCCGGATCATCGCCTGTATCCTCAGGCTTCTTCGTCCCCTCCGTATCATCCGGCGGAGGATCTTCCGATGGTTCATCAGGCGGTTCTGTCGCATCCGGGTCCGGCGTCGGAGTCGGCGTCGGTGTCGGTTCGAGTGCTTTTCGTACGGAATCAGGCGGATCCTGAGAGACTACGCGTCCCTGGACGTTACCGTCAATGATCAGGTTCAGGCCGTACTGCTTGGCCATCTTCCGCGCTTCGATGATATTCATTCCCGTGAAATCCGGGATCGGTGTCTTATTCATGTCCTCCACGGAGACTTCGCCCGGATAAAGGACGATCACGGTGTCCTTGTAAACGGTCTCTTCACCGCCGTAGTACATAGTCCCGACGATGGTGTCGAGCTCCATCGTGCCGGAACCGTCGAGCACCTCGAAGCCCTCTTCTTCGAGAAGCTTCTTGGCCTGGAGATATGTCTTGCCGGTGACGTCCGGAACATGGTAGAGGATCGTCATACGGTCGTATTCGTCTTTGTTGAGCTTTCTGTCGACGCCCATGTACTCGAGCGTCTCTTCAACGATACGGGCGGAGACCTTTGCCGCAGCGGAGGAACCGACTTCCTTGTCTTCCGGCTTGTTGATAACGACGAGGACGGCGATCTTCGGATCGTAAGACGGAGCGAAGCAGCCGAACGAGATAACGTGCATACCCTTCTCATCACCGACATCGATGGTCGATGTGGAAGTCTTACCTGCAACATAGTAGCCAGGAACATAACCCGCAGAACCGGTACCCTCGTTAACTACGTCCTCGAGAAGCGAGCGGACACGGGCAGCGGACTGTTCGGAGAAGAGCGTTCTTACCTTCTCCGGCTCGAAATCTTTGATGATGTTGCCGCTGTTATCAACGATCCTGGAAGCGATACGCGGACGCATCAGGGAACCGCCGTTGATCAGCGAGGAATAAACGGAGATCAGCTGGAGAGGGGTAACCGTAGAAGACTCACCGAAGGAGAGTGTCGCAAGGTCGACCTCGGTCGGCTTGGCGTGGAAAATGCCCTTTCCTTCCGCGGGAAGGTCAACGCCGGTTACATCGTAGAAACCGCAGGCACGGATATAGTCATAATACTTCTCGATACCGACACGTCTGGCAAGCTTAACGAAGATCGGGTTACAGGAGCGCTCGAAGGCTTCTCTCAGGGTCTCATCACCGTGGTTGCCGTCTGTCTTTTCACGCCAGCAGCTGATCGTATCGACCGAGGTGATCGCGATCGGAGCATCCGAGAAGATCTCATCCTCATAGGTCTGCCCTTCTTCGAAGGCGATCGCGGTGGTAACGGCCTTCATGGTGGAACCCGGCTCGTAAGTATCGGAGATACAGCGGTTTCTCCACGCCTGACTCATCAGGTAATTCGCCTGTTCTTCCGCAGTCATCGCATCCCACGTGTTCGTCGCGATACCGTAGGGTTTTTCACGTGGAGTATTCAGGTCAAAGTCCGGCATAGATACCATCGCGAGGATCTCACCTGTGTACGGATCCATGATGATACAGGTCACGCCGTCCTTCGGCTTGTATTCGTTATAGGCGTCGCGGCAGGCGTTCTCGGCGATCCTCTGGATGTTCATATCCAGTGTCAGCTGGACGTTATAGCCGTCTCTTGCCGCGATACTTGTCGGCGCGGAATATGGAAGCGCGCTCTGGTTGTAGTTATCAACCTCAGCGTAGGTAAATCCCTCGGTTCCGGTCAGGTAGGAGTTATACTGTGCCTCGATGCCGTACTGGCCGATCAGGGAGTTATCGTTCTGGTCGGCAAATCCGATGATCTGCGCGCCGAGAGAGCCGTAGTTATAGTATCTCTTCGGCACGGAGTCGATCTTGACGCCGCCGATGTGATGTTCAGTAAGAAAAGCCTGAAGCTCGTTCTTCTGCTCGTAGTTTACTTTCTTGATGACCTGGATATAGGGCTTTTCGATCTGTGCGAGCCACTCGACCATCTTCGCCTTGTCGGCGCCGACGATAGATGCAAAAGCATCCGCGATCTGCTCGGCGGTCAGGGCATCTTTTCTGCCTTCCTGGGACTTCAGGACGTCCGAAGGCGTGATACCGATCGTGTATTCATAAGTGGTACTTGCGAGGATGTTGCTGTTTCGATCAACGATATCTCCACGGGACGGGACGTCCTTGATACGCTGCCAGTGCATCTGAGATGCCTTGTAGGAATATTCGTCGTAGTGGTCGTGCTGGATACCGTACTGGACTTTGATCAGGTATCCCATGAAAGCGGTAAGGGCCAGAAAGACGGTGACCAGAACGATCCTTCCGCCGATGCGGAAACGGGCCGTTGCGGACTCGTCTACAACCTGCACATTATCCTTACGCTCTTCTGAAGACATACCTGTCCCCGTTCCTTTCCCGCCTGATCATTACTGTCCCTCTTGAGAATAATAATCCGCCAGGTTTTTCTTCGCTTCCTCAACGATATCTTCCGTTAATCCAACGGAATTATAGGAACGGCTCGTGGTCATATGGTCCTTCTTCGGGACTTCCACGGTCACGATCTGCTTATCATTCGGTTCCACCATGCCCAGATGCATGAGGGCTGACTTCTTGACAACTTCCAGATCCGCGCTGACGAAGAGAGTCTCCTTCAGCTGGCTGGTTTCCTGGCGCAATTTGTTGATCTGACGCTCTTTGTTATTATTCGCAAAATTCATCGATGCGATCTGTGCTTCATTATATACCAAAAGTCCGAACAGCGCGGTGACGAACGCTACCGCCAGAGCAAACAAAATAAAGTCGCGGAAACGCTTCAAAGTCATGGAAAATGTCTTTTTGCGGTAATTTCCGTATGCTGCTTCGACCGCACGCTTGTTCTGCATGCGGATCTTCTTTCTTCTCTCCTCACGGGATTCCTTCTCGATCACACCGGATTCTTCGAGTGCACTCATATAACGCTCCGCCTCTCCATCGTCGAAAGCAAGAAAATTCAGGCCGATAGAATAATCCGACCCTGTGTGTTTTAACAGAGCATCAACAGTTTCTTTTTTGTTCAGTTTTACTGCCTGAGCCATACCTCTTCATTCCTTTCGAATACTCTCAGCTTCGCGCACCCCGAGCGTTTATTTTCCACAGCTTCTTTCTTGGAAGCCACGATGGGTTTACTGTGGATCTGTTTTCCCATCGGCTTCTTACCGCATACACACACCGGGAACTCTCTCGGACATGTGCACGGATTTTCCAGTTTGCGGAAGGCTTCCTTGACCAGACGGTCTTCCAGCGAGTGGAAGGAGATCACCGCAAACCGACCATGTGCATTCAGAAGAGAAGGTACAGTCTCCAGAAGCTCGGATACCGAAGCCAGTTCGTGGTTGACCTCGATACGGATCGCCTGGAAGCATCTTCTCGCCGGATGCTGGTCCTCTTTTCTGGCGGCATGGGGCATCGCGCTGCGGATCAGCTCCGCCAGGTCTGTCGTGGTCCGGATCGGCGATTCGCCTCTTCTTTTCACGATAGCCGCTGCGATCCTGCCGGCATATCTCTCTTCACCGTATTCTCTGAAGATCTTCGTCAGAGCTTCTTCTGAATACTCATTGACCACGACTTCCGCGGACAGCGCCTGCTGCTGGTTCATTCTCATGTCCAGCGGGCCTTCCTTCATGTAGGAGAAACCACGTTCGTCGGTGTCGATCTGATGAGACGATACGCCAAGATCGGCAAGTACCCCGTCTACCTTTTCAATGTTCATCTCTTTGAGTACTTCGCCGATACGGCCGAAGTCCGTCTTTACAAGTACCCATTTATTCTCAGCTCCGAGCTCCTGTCTTCTTTTCTCGCAGGCTGCCAGAGCTTCATCATCCTTATCCAGCGAGATCAGCTTACCCTGATCTCCGAGCCGTTCTACGATCCCGGCACTGTGTCCGCCGCCGCCGGCTGTGCAGTCCACATAGATTCCGTCCGCCTTAATGGCCAGACCATCCATACACTCCTCGAAAAGCACCGGGATGTGATGGAAATTACAATCCTGTGATCTCGTAGCCATCCAGATCGATACTCTCCTGTTCTGCTTCCTCGTTCTGCGCGTCGTAGTACTTCTTCGTGCAGATCTCGAGTACGTCCTTCTCGATCTGGTAGATGCAGATCTCATCCGAAGGAACGGCACCGATGCGGTTCCAGAGCTCGGAACTAACGGAGATACGGCCCTGTCCGTCCAGCTCGCACTCGAGCGCCTCACCGATGATCTGACGTCTTGCGTGACGGATCTTCGGGTTGGTCATCGGGATTTTGCTGAACTGCTCAACGATGCCCTGAAAGTGGTCTTCGCCATAGATGCTGAGATAGCCCTTGTCCTGGTTCAAAGTAACAAACATAGGCGAGCCGATCTGATCCCGGAGTTTTGCCGGAATGAAGATCCTTCCCTTCGCGTCCATTTTGTTGATGAATCGAGCCATGCTCTCTCCTTCTCTTTGGCCTGATTTTCACCACGATTCAACACCTACGGTGAACTCTCACACCACTTTTCACCACTTTTATGGACTAATTGTATTAAAATAACGTTTACATTTCAATAGTGTTTCAAACACGAAACCTTGAAAAATAGCACATTTTCGGGCAAAAGACGAACAAACGCTCGATTTTGTTCCAAATCGAGCGTTTTTCAATGAATATTCAGTTAGTGAAAGGCAGAATTATCCTGTCGTAGCCTTACGGTCCATCGAGATATTTAATATGAACCCCAGCGATATGAAGTTAACCATCATGGCCGTACCCCCCATGCTGACGAACGGCAGCGGGATACCCGTGATCGGGAGAAGTCCTACGCACATGCCCATATTCTCGATGAAGTGGACGGCATAAGAACCGGTCAGGCCGACGATGATGAAGGCGTATGCTTTTCGCGAGGATTTAGAGGCGACATAGAGGCACCGGAGCAGGAAGAAAAAGGCCAGGACGACAAGCGCGGTCGTGCCGATAAAGCCCATACGTTCCGATACTGCCGAGTAGATGAAGTCGGATTCTTTAACAGGTACTTTTACGAGGATACCCGTATGGTTTCCCGTAAGGCCTCCGGATGCCACCGCGGCCTTCGACTGAACGAGGTTATACTCGGATACCGGGTCCGATCCTTCGAATACGAGGGACAGGATCCTCTTCTTCTGGTAAGGTGCGAGATAGAAGTTCCACACGATCGGGATAACGCCTACGATCGCGGCGGAGATCGCCAGCAGGAAGTATCTGTACTTGAGGTTCCAGATAAAGAGCATGCACGCGAAGGAGATGACGATAACCATCGCGGTACCGAAGTCCGGCTGCTTGAGGATCAGGAGCATCGGCGGGCCATAGATCAGCGCGAGGTATACCCAGCCGCGTATCATGGAGATGGTCTTGGCGGCCATATCCTCAAGAACATAGGAAGATACGATGACCAGACCGATCTTCGTCATCTCAGATGGCTGGAATGTACCTAAGAAAGGGAGCTTCATCCAGGAGTCCGCACCCCATGTACTCTCGAGCGTGAAGCCGTCGATCAGTACGTATACCAGGAGCATCAGCGAGACGCCATAGAATATCCATCCGATGATCTTCATGAACTGGGTATCCAGAAGGCAGATAACGAGCGCGATAAACATGCCGATAACGGCCGCGATCACCTGCTTATAGAAGATCGTCGGGTAACCTTCGTAACCTTGGGAAAGAACCAGATTCAGGACATAAAGACCGATGGTGGTAATAGACAGGATCGGGATAATGATCCAGAAATCCACCGTTCGAAGCGAATTATTCTTGAGAAATTCGATTCCGGATTTGCCCTGATTCATTAAGGCCTCTTACTTCTCTTCTTCGTCCTGATCTTCGGACTCTTCCTCTTCTTCATCTTCAGAATCATCAGACTCCTCGGAATCAGAAGACTCGTCCTCAGACTCTTCTACTTCAGAATCAGCTTCCTTCTCGGAATCCTCATCATCGGACTCCTCATCGGAATCTTCCTCTTCATCATCAACGGTGAAGGAAGACTTGGAAAGGCGCTCGACACGGTCTTCGATATCTTCGCCCTCTTCGTATTCACGAAGCTTTCTTTCTTTTCTTCTCTGTGCTTCACGGCGCATCTGCTCGTCTGCCTTGACGAACTTCTCCGGAAGTGGCTTTCTCTCCCATCCATAGATACGGCCGAGGGAAATGACCAGGAATCCGAGAACGATCAGGACCAGAGACAGTACCTGGGATGTACGCAGGTTCGTGCCGGAGATGTAGAGGGAGTCTGTACGCAGACCCTCGATGAAGAAACGGACGATGCCGTAGAAAATGCAGTAGCATGCGGTCGTGGTCCATGCCTTCTTGCTCTTGCTACGGATAACCATAAGCAGGATGAAGATGATCAGGCAGCCGACCGACTCATAGAAGAATGTCGGATGTACCGGCTTGCTGGAATCCAGCGTCGGGCAGTGGATGCTCAGGTAACGGCCGATGGAGGTACTGTACATACCCCACGGAAGATCCGTGTTCGTACCGAAAGCTTCCTGGTTGAAGAAGTTGCCCCAGCGGCCGATAGCCTGGCCGAGAGGAATATAAACCATCGCGAAGTCAAGAACGGTAGATACCGGGATCTTGCGGATCTTACACATCAGGAAGATCGCGAATGCCGCGCCGATAACGCCGCCGTAGATCGCCAGACCGCCTTCACGGATGTTGGCCATCGACTTAATGGTCGCCATGAAGTCGCCCTTCACGTGATAGGTTTTAAACTCGCAGAGTACATAGTAGAGACGGGCACCGATAAATGCCATCGGGAAAGCCAGAAGGCTGAAGTCCGTGACCAGGTCCGGTGTCATGTTGTGCTTTCTGCACTGCGTCATACCGAGGATCAGGCACAGCGCGACAGCCGCCGCGATCAGGATACCATACCAGTAGAACTGGATCCCCCAGAGTTCAAACGCGATACTATTAAACTGAAACTTCCAGCCGAGTCCGGGGAAGGATACAAATTGCTTTTCAAGTGCTATAGAGTGCAGCATCTTAAGTCCTCTCTTATCTCTCTTCTTTCTTGCTCACGCAATATAATATCACAGATATCCCGATAAATCGAAATAATCTCAGATATATCCATCAAAACGCACCGGGATCGTACGTCCCGCGTGGTATGCCCTGACCGCCTCCTGGTCCTTCTGCATCTGTTCCTTCAGTTCATCGACCGATCCGAACTTCATCTCGGGGCGGATAAACTTGAGGAGCATGACCGTACCATGTGATCCGTAGAGCTGGTAATGGCCGTCGAGAAGCACGGTCTCCGTAAGTGGCGACGGGTCGCTCTCATTGACTGTCGGGCGCATACCGATATTCGTCAGACCCGGGTGGATCTTGTCCTCATAGAGGTACGCAGAGGCGTAAACGCCGAATTTCGGGATGATCTTCTGCTCCGGGATTCGGATGTTCGCGGTCGGGAAACCGAGCTTTCTTCCGAGCTGCTGGCCCTTCTCGACGATCCCCGAGAACGCGACCGGATGGTCAAGGAGCTTCTCTGCCATATCGACATCGCCGGATGCGATGAGTTCTCTTACCCAGCTGCTGGAGATCCTTCTTCCGTCGTAGTTGATCGGATCGACGGCGATCACGGTGATGCCGTTCTTCTCGCCCCAGTTCTGGAGCATCTTGACGTCGCCCGCGCGGTCACGGCCGAAGCGGTAATCGCGTCCCACGACGATGACACGGGCGCCCATCCATCCCTTCAGGCATACTTCCATGAAGGTCTCCGGGCTCATTCCCTTTACTTTCTCATTAAAAGGCAGTGCGAAGAGATCATCGATCCCCATGTGGGACACGAGGCGGCATCTCTCCGAATAGGTCGTGATCAGGTTGTTCTGGGATTTACTGGACGGCGGGTTCTCAAAGGTCTGTACCGCCGCGCGGATATGCTTCTCTTTCGCCTGGTCGAGCATCGTCGAGAAGATCTTCTGGTGGCCCATATGTACGCCATCGAAGTATCCGAGGGCAACCGAGCGCGCGCTCGTGATCTCCGTCGCGCTCGAGGGCGTGGAGATCAGTTTGCCTTCATTATTGATGATGCAGTTCCAAACGTTCATATCTTACGCGAATACCCTTTCTTCGCGGATGATTCTTCCCTCTCCGTCATCTTCGGCATAGATCACGGCGACAGGCTCCCCCTGAAGGACCGCCAGGACTTTTCCATCCGGCTCCCCTTCTACGGCTTCCATTCTATCCATAAATATCGAGAAATCAAGTTTTTTGCCGTTTCGAAGATCACGGGCTTCCTTCTCCGTGACGTCGATCTTCGGAAGTCCCGACATCGCCTCGACCTCTTCCACGACAAAAGCACTGTCACCCGATCCGTATCTTTCCTCGATCTCTTCGAGGCTGAGTGCTCTCTCGATCGAGAAGGAACCGCACGCGAGACGTCTTAAGGACTCGCAGTACGCGCCCGTCCCGAGCTTCGTTCCGATATCTTCGCAGAGGGTACGGATGTAAGTGCCCTTACTGCAGTGTACGGTCATTTCGACGTGGATCATGTCATCCTTTACGTAGATCTCCCCGATCTCGATATCGAAGATCGTGACCTTACGCGGCGGGATCTCGACCTCCTGGCCTTTTCTCGCATAGTCATACGCCGGGCGGCCGTTGATCTTGATGGCCGAGTACACGGACGGGACCTGCGTGATCTCGCCCACCATGGACATCACAGCATCCCTTATCTTCTTATAGTTATCTTTAGAAAGATCAGCGAACTCTTCTTCATCCGGCATCTTCCCGCCGACGACTTCGCCCTCGATATCGCCCGTGGAAGTCACCTTACCAAGCACCATCACGGCCTGATACTTCTTATCGTCGTTCTCCATATAGCGGAGGACGCGCGTCGACTTGCCCACGGCCACGGTCAGAAGGCCGGTGGCAAAGGGATCGAGCGTTCCGGCATGGCCGGCTTTCTTCGTATGGAAAATCTTACGGATACGGGATATGACCGAGAACGAGGTGATCCCCGCCGGTTTATCTACCAGGACGATGCCACTCGGATCTTGCGGGGTCATGTTCTCTCCAGATATGCGCAGGCTTCCGCGACGACCTTCTCGGCGAAAGCATCGATGTCCATGTTCTTACAGGAGAATCCTGCCGCACGGCGGTGTCCGCCGCCACCCAGGGTCTGGGCGAATTCCGCAGCGTCGAAGCCTTCCTTCGTTCTGCAGTTCACGCGGATCTCTCCGCCTTCGTTCTCACGGAGTACGAAGGCCGCGAGTACGGTGTCGATATCACGGAGCACGTTGACGATGCCGTCAGCTGCACCCTCGGGAGCATTGGTCTTCTCCATCATGTCACTCGTGATCTTGGTGACCGCGATACGGCCGTCGGCATAGAGTTTCATGTTCGACATGGCCATGCCGTGGAGAAGGACTTTGCCTTCGCAGGTCTCATCAAAGAGATGATATGCGTTATCAGTAACGTTTGCGCCACGCTCCATAAGTTCAGCAGCAATTCTGAATGTACTCGGACGAGTGTTCTCATAGGAGAATCTTCCGGAGTCGGACTGGATACCGACCATCAGGCAGTCGGCTTCAAACTTGTCGACGAGTGCTTTTCCGGAAGAAACTTCCCACTCCTTCAGAAGCATAAACATAAGCTCGGCGCAGGATGCGGACTTGCCGTCTACATAGGCGAGCTCGGCTTCCGGAGATGCAGATACGTGGTGGTCGACCACGACCTTCTTCTCGGCACGGATAAAGCAATTTCCGCAGGCGCCCATACGATGGCCTTCGCTGCAGTCGACAGCAAAAGCCAAGCCCTGACGGGAAAAGATCTCTTCTTCATTTTCAGTTGTGACGATGTTCAGGAGATCCTCCGGAACATTCATGAACGAAAGTCTCGGCGGGATCGCGACTTCGAGCATCACGCGGGCAGAATACCCGAGCTTACGAAGCGCGGAAACGAGGGCCACGGCGGTGCCTACGCAGTCACCGTCGACTCTGGCATGGGGAAAGACCTGTACTTCCTTACGCTTATCGGTAGGGAGATACGAGAATACCCGGGAGGCAAACTCATTCATGGTTTCCTGCACGTTCCTTATCCTCCTTGATCGTACGGTCGATCAGATCCATAAGATCCATGCCTTTCTGGATCGATTCATCCAGCTTGAAGTGCAGTTCCGGCGCGACGCGCAGCTTGATGCGCTTGGCGACCTGGGAACGGATAAATCCGGAAGCGCGGTTGACGGCTTCCATGCACTCGACTTTCTCCTTCTCGGAACCATATACCGAGAGGAAAACTGTGGCATGAGTCAGATCTGAGGACATACGCACCTCCAGGACGGAAGTCATCATCGGGATACGCGGATCCTTGACTTCCGTCAGCAGAAGCTGCGAAATCACTTTCTGTATTTCATCGCCCACACGGGCGGCACGGTTTTGTCTCATGTTATCACCTGATACGGCTTACTTTCTCTTGATTTCCTGCATCTCGAAGACTTCGATGATATCGCCTTCTTCGATGTCGTTGTAGTTCTCGATCGAGATACCGCACTCATAACCTGCAGCGACTTCCTTCGCGTCATCCTTGAAGCGCTTGAGGGAAGCGAGCTTGCCCTGGTGAACGACGATGCCGTCTCTTACGACACGTACTTCAGAAGTACGGAGGACCTTACCGTCCTTAACGTAAGCACCACCGATGGTTCCGACAGAGGATACCTTGAAGGTCTGACGGATCTCGACGTGACCGAGAACGACTTCCTCGAACTGCGGCTTGAGCATACCGCGCATAGCGGCTTCGATATCTTCGATGGCGTTGTAGATAACGCTGTAGAGTTTGATATCTACGCCGACTTCCTTGGCCTGCTCGACAACGATCGCGGAAGGACGGACGTTAAAGCCGATGATGATCGCATTCGATACATCAGCCAGCGTAACGTCGGACTCTGTGATCGTACCGACACCACCATGGATGACCTTGACGCGGACTTCTTCGTTGGTGAGCTTCTCGAGAGACTGTGTGACAGCCTCGACGGAACCCTGAACGTCTGCCTTGATGATGAGGTTGAGGTCCTTGATCTCGCCCTCGGCAAGTACCTGGGACAGGTTCTCGAGAGTCATTCTCGAAGACTTGTGCAGCTGTTCTTCTCTCTGCTTGATCCTTCTCTTCTCAACGAGCTGTCTTGCCATCTTCTCATCAGTTACGGCATAGAATGTCTCGCCGGCTTCCGGTACTTCCGGAAGACCCAGGATCTCGACCGGAACGGACGGGCCTGCCTTCTTCTGGGCAGCACCGTTCTCGTCGTACATCGCACGGATGTGACCGAAGATCGGACCGGTAACGAGTGTATCACCGGAACGGAGAGTACCACGCTGAACGAGTACTGTCGCGACCGGACCTCTGTTCTTATCGAGCTTGGCCTCGATAACTGTACCCTTTGCCTGACGCTTCGGGTCAGCCTTGAGTTCCATAACGTCTGCGGTAAGGAGGACCATCTCGAGGAGTTCGTCGATACCTTCACCGGACTTAGAGGATACAGGAACCATGATCGTGGATCCGCCCCACTCTTCCGGAAGGAGGTCGTGGGTAGACAGTTCCTGCTTTACCTTATCGATGTTTGCGCCGACCTTATCGATCTTCGTAATAGCTACGATGATCTCTGTGTTAGCGGCACGTGCGTGGTTGATGGCCTCGACTGTCTGCGGCATGACACCGTCATCTGCAGCGACAACGAGGATCGCGATATCCGTTACCTGAGCACCACGGGCACGCATCGTTGTAAACGCTTCGTGACCAGGGGTATCGAGGAATGTGATCTGACGGCCCTTGCAGCGAACGGTGTAAGCACCGATGTGCTGTGTGATACCGCCGGCCTCGCCCTTAACGACGGATGTCGAACGGATCTTATCGAGGAGCGATGTTTTACCATGGTCAACGTGACCCATGACAACAACGATCGGCGGACGCGGTTTCATGTTCTCTTCGTTATCTTCACCTTCGTCGAAGAGGATATCTTCCTCTGTGACCTCCACGATCGGCTCAGTCGTGATGCCGTACTCGCCGGCAACGAGAGCTGCTGTATCGTAATCGAGTTCCTGGTTGAGTGTAACCAGCATACCCATCATCATGAGTGTCTTGATAACGTCTGCGGATCTCTTACCGAGACCGTCAGCGAGATCCTTGACCGTAATGAACGGCGGGAGCTCAACGTGAGTCAGCTGGGGCTTAACAACAGGTGCTGCCACGAAAGACTGGCGCTTCACCTTCTTCTTGCCCTTGCCGCCCATGTACATCGAATCGAGAGCTGCATCATCAGACAGGATATCGGAAGCGTTACCTGTGAACTGGTTAGTACGCTTGTTACCGGAACGGCGGTCGTTATTGATGGATGTCTTCTGGTTATCCTTCTTGGAATCCGCCTTCGGATCTTTTCTGTTCTTCTCGTATGCGTCACGAGCTGCGAAGTTTGCCTTCTCCTTCGTTGCCTCCGGCGGGAGTTCCTGCTTCGGCTTGGAAGATCTCTTCGGCTGGTTTCTGTTATTGTTGTAGATATCGTCGTCGTCCTTGTCCTTACCGGCAAATCCGCCGCCGAAACCGCCACGGTTTCCGCCTCTCTGGCCATTGAATCCGCCATTGTTGTTCGGACGGCCGCCCTGCGGTCTGTCAGAGTGGAAAGAACCGTTTCTCTGTCCGCCCTGGTATCCGCCGGATCTTCCGCCTTCCTTCGGGCGTACGAATGTAGACGTCTCACGGGTATAACCTGCGGACGGTGCTTTTACTACTGCAGAGGAAAGCTTCGGAGCTTCCTTCACGGGAGCTGCCTCTTCCTTCTTAGCCGGAGCTTCAGGAGCCTTTGCCTTCGGCTCTTCCTTAGCAGGAGCCTCAGCTTCTTCCTTCTTCGGTTCAGCCTTCGGAGCTGCCTTCGGTTCCTTCTCGGCCTTCTCCGCTTTCTCGGCCTTTTCAGCCTTGTCTTCCTTCGCAGCGGCAGCCTTCTTCGCCGGTGCCTTCTCGACCTCGGCTTCTTCCTTCTTGGCTGCCTTTGCGGCAGTCTTCTTCGGAGCCTCTTCCTTTACCGGAGCTTCAGCTTTAACAGCCTCTGCTTCCTTAGCAGGAGCAGCTTCTTTCTCAGCCGGAGCCGCGGCACCCTCTTCAACCGGAGGTTTCTTGGCCTTCTTATTGACACGGCCGACGCGAAGGGTCTTCGTTCCCGAAATACCACTCACAGTCTTCTGTGGAACCGACGATTCAACCTTTGTCTCGATAGAATCTTCAGTCTTAGCTGTTTTCTTCTCTTTTTCTGCCATCGTTTCCTCCTGTTTATTCCGCTTTCTCAGCGGACTTTTCAATTCTTCCTAGTTCGTCGATCAGGCTCATGAGCTTCTTTCCCATTCCCTGATCCAGTATCACGATCGCGATCCTGTGATCTTTTCCGATCGCTCTTCCCAGTTCCTCCGCCGTCGCGATCTTACGACACTCAACGTCTTCGTCTTTCGCGACTCTCTCGAGCTTCTCCTTCTGCTTCTCGGAACCGTCTTCTGACAGGATCAGAAGTTCCGCGGCTCCCGAGCGCATCGCCAGCTCGCAGGCGTCAAAACCGGATGTCAGGATACCTGCCCGGAACGACAGTCCGATCGAACTCAGTATCCTCTCTTTCGTTACCGGCCGATCCTTCTTCACTTTTCCGGATCCGCCTCCTTCATCTTATCCAGCTCAGGCCGGATCGTATCGGGATCCACCTTGCGGTGAAGTCCCCTGTCGAACTGTGACTGTTCGACCGCTTTCTTCATGCACTCCGGGTTATGGCATACATAAGCGCCTCTTCCGGGAAGTCTTCCCGTCGGATCTACCTGGACAGATCCGTCCGCGGATGCCACGATCCGGATCAGATCCTTCTTCGCGAACCGCTCTTTGCAGCTCACGCACATTCTCATAGGTATCTTCTTCGCCATGCTTTCGCCTTCCCCGTCTTTCCTTATGCCTCTTCGCCGGCCTCGGAACCTTCGTCATCCGCAACAGTAAAGTTTGCAACGAAATCGTTCTGAACCATCTGCTGGAACTGGGATGTGCTCTTGATATCGATCTTCCAGCCGGTAAGTCTTGCAGCAAGACGTACGTTCTGACCGGAACGGCCGATCGCCAGGGAGTACTGCTGATCCGGTACGACTACCTGAGCGTTCTTCTCCTGTGTGCCATCCTCGTTGGTGATGATCTCAGCGTCAACACGCTCTACCTTTGCCGGAGAGAGTGCGTTGCTGATGTATACTGCCGGGTCGTCGCTGTATGCGATAACATCGATCTTCTCGTTGCCGAGCTCGTCCATGATCGCCTGGATACGTGCACCTCTCTGGCCAACGCATGCGCCGAGCGGATCTACGTCCGGATCACGGGAGATAACTGCAACCTTGGAACGGGAGCCAGCCTCACGGGCAACGGATACGATCTCGACGATACCGTCGTGGATCTCCGGAACTTCCTTCTCGAGGAGCTTCTTAACGAGGTTCGGGTGACTTCTGGAAACGATGATCACCGGACGCTCCTTCTGTGTCTCCACTCTGAGGATGAGGAACTTCATTCTCTTGTTGAAGGAATAATCCTCGTCCTTTACCTGCTCCTGTCTCGGAAGTGTTGCCTCGGCACGGCCGATGTCAACGAATACGAAACGGTTATCAGATCTCTGGATCACACCACTTGCAAGCTCACCGATCTTATCGGAGAACTCAGACTGGATTCTGTCATTTTCTGTATCACGAAGCTTCTTGCTGATCGCGGCTTTCGCAGCACCTGCAGCCAGACGTCCGAGAGACTCTACGTCGATAGTCATCTCGATGGTATCGCCTTCTTCGAGGTCCGGGTCGATCTCTTTGGCTTCCGCGAGGGAGATCTGAGTCTTCGGGTTCGTGACCTCAGAGACAACTTCTACGACTTCGTAGACATACATATCACCGGTCTCACGGTCGATCTCCGCAAATACCTGCTCATTCTGCTTGGCGTCAGAGAACTCTCTCTTAAATGCCGCTACGATCGCTTCTTCGATCGCTTCGAAAAGCACTTCCTCGTCGATGCCTCTTTCCTTTGCCAGTGCGTGAATGGCCTGCAACAGTTCTTCGTTTTTCATAAACTCTCTCCTTTATCGCGTTTTGTTGCCAAATTAAAACCGTAATGTTCTCTGTGCCTTGGCGATCTTGTCCCACTCCAGATGGAGCTCACTGTCACCTACGCCAAGTACCAGTTCTTCTTCCGTCGCGCTCTCGATGATGCCCTCGATATGCTTGCTGCCGTCGATCGGAGCAAAGAGGGAGACTTCGATCTCCTCTCCCTCATGACGGACATAGTCCGAAAGCGAGGAGAAAGGTCTGGTCGCGCCGGGGGAAGATACCTCGAAATAATCCGGATCCGCGTGAAGCTTGCCTTCAAGTGCCGCGTCCACCTCACGGGAAACTGCTTCGCAGTCCTCGATCGAGATTCCGCCGCGCTTGTCGATGAAGATCCGAAGGAAGTAGTACTGTCCTTCTTTCTTGTATTCGCAGTCCACAAGATCGAAACCCAGTGCTTTTACAATAGGTTCCGCGATATCATATGCTTCCTGTGCTACTTTAGATCTTCCTGCCATGCCTGGGGCTCCGTTTCTTTCGATAAACAAAAGAGCGGGCCAAGACCCACTCTCATTGTCAACTCTGTTCTAGCACTAGTATGTTAACACTATTAATAAGAGAATGCAATGCTTTTCAGCCCTTTTATAAGAAATAAAATAGAAAACGCAACATTCTCTGTCTCTTTGTTTTATTTACACAATTTTCATTTTCTTTTTCATCGAATCACTATTCAAATTATCCAAGTTATCATGTAGAATATAAGTAATCCAAAACAAATACGTTGGATAATCAACAAAACAAGGAGATGATGCCAATGATAAAGGTAATTGCAGGAGAAAAGGGAACAGGGAAAACAGCGCAGCTCGTAGAGGATATTAACGAGCAGGCCACTACAGATAACAATATCGTGTGTATCCAGCGCGGACACCGCCTCGACCGTCTTCTTAAGTACAGAGTACGTCTCGTAGATCTCGATGAGTACCCGGTTGAAGGCTTTGAACAGTTCATCAGTTTCGTAGCAGGCATTTGTGCCAAGGACTACGACGTCACACATATCTATGTTGACAGCATCCTGAAGATCACAGGCGAAACAGATTATGAGAGATTCGCGGAATTCCTCGAGAAGTTCGACAAATTCCTCGGAGACAAGATTACAGCGACAATTATCTGCAGCCGTGCGAAGGACGTGCTCCCGGAGAGCGTAACCAAGTACTGCTGAGCAACAATATAGCGCATCCTACAATTAAATAGTAAACAACAGGGACTGCCCGATAAGGACAGTCCCTTCTTTTTGTCTTCTATCCCTGCCCGAAAAGCACTCTTTACTTCTCGGATTCTTCTCTTATCCTCTCCACGAACTTCATGACGGCCATTTCGCCGAGCTCCTGCTTGTCCTGTTCCAGGTCGCGGCTTCTTACGGATACCGAGTGATTTGCCGCTTCCTTCTCTCCGACGACGAGGATGTACGGCACACGGTCCATCTTCGCCGCGCGGATCTTATAACCGAGCTTCTCATCGGACTTGTCGAGTTCCACACGGACACCCGCTTCGCGAAGTTCCGATGCCAGTGCTTTTCCATATTCGAGATACTTGTCCGATACCGGCAGGATCTTCGCCTGCACCGGCGACAGCCATACCGGGAACTTGCCGGCATAGTGCTCGATCAGGATGCCGATGAAACGGTCGATCGATCCGAACACCACGCGGTGCAGCATGATCGGTCTGTGCTTCTCTCCGTCCTCACCGATATACTCGAGTTCGAATCTCTGCGGCAGCTGGAAGTCGAGCTGGATCGTGCCGCACTGCCACATTCTTCCGATGGAATCCCTGATGTGGAAGTCGAGCTTCGGTCCGTAGAAAGCACCGTCACCTTCGTTGATCGCGTACGGCTTTCCGACGCTTTCCACCGCGGCCTTGAGGGATGCGATCGCAAGGTCCCACTCCTCATCACTTCCGATGGAATTTTCCGGTCTCGTTGACAGTTCGATCTCGTATTTAAATCCGAAGCGGTCATAGAACTCATCGATCAGGCGCATGACGCCCTGGATCTCCGACATCACCTGGTCTTCTCTCATGAAGATATGCGCATCATCCTGAAGGAAAGATCTCGCACGCATCAGGCCATGGAGCGTACCGGACTTCTCGGCGCGGTGCACGATACCGAGCTCCGCGACTCTCATCGGGAACTCCTTGTAGGAGTGCTGCTTCGACTTATACACGAGCATACCGCCCGGACAGTTCATCGGCTTGATCGCGTAGTCCGTATCGTCGACACTCGTCGTGAACATGTTCTCTCTGTAGTGGTCCCAGTGACCGGACTTCTCCCAGAGCGTTCTCATCAGCATGATCGGCGAACTGATCTCCTCATAGCCCTCACGCGAATGGATCTTTCTCCAGTAGTCGATCAGATTGTTCTTCAGGATCAGTCCCTTCGGGAAGTAGAACGGAAGTCCCGGGCCTTCTTCCATCAGCGCGAAGAGCTCCAGTTCTTTTCCGAGCTTTCTGTGATCTCTCGCTTTCGCTTCCTCGAGCTGCTTGAGATACTCTTCGAGCATCGATGCCTTCGGGAACGAGATACCGTAGATCCTCGTGAGCATCGGGTTCTTCTCACTTCCGCGCCAGTACGCTCCGGCGACGGACAGCAGCTTGATCGCTTTAATGAAACTTACATTGGAGATATGCGGTCCCGCGCAGAACTCCGCGTAATCGCCCTGCTTATAGAACGAGATCTTCTCGTCATCCGGGATCTCAGAGATCAGCTCCATCTTGTACGGCTCGTTTCTCTCCTTCATGTAAGCGTAAGCCTCGGATTTTGATACGTCGTAGACCTGAAGGATCAGTGACTCCTTGACGATCTCCTTCATCTTCTCTTCGATCGCAGAGAGGTGCTCATCTGAAAACTGGAATCCGAAATCAAAGTCATAGTAGAATCCGTTCTCGATCGCCGGGCCGATGCCGCACTTCGCGTCCGGGTACAGACGCTTGACCGCCTGCGCCAGCACATGCGCGCTCGTATGCCAGAAAGCCTTCTTGCCTTCCTTGCTCTCAAAATCCTCCTCGTGTACCTGTTGATCATTCAATAAAATCTTCATGTTTGTTGCCTCCTTTGCATTAATCAATAGGTGTATGTTCGCAACAACATAAGAAAAGCACCCGAAAAGATCTATTCGATCTTTAAGGGTGCCTGATAGCACGGTTCCACCTTAACTTTTCACTTCAGATTCTAACAAATCCTAGCCTTTAACGCAGACATACGGTAACGCTTACTTTGATTTCAGCCCTACAGCTCGGGAATGGTTTTCGTTCGCGATCCTCATAAGCGGCTTCCAGCTTCATGTCGCTCTCTCTGGATGATTGCCTGCGGACTACTCTTTTCCGTCAATGCTTTTCTTATGTTATTGGCTTGATGGTAACAGGAAGAAAAGATCCTGTCAATAACCCCTCCGTTTAATCGGTGTTCTCCTCTTCTTCTCGAAAAGCACTCACCCGCGGAAGCAAAAAAGACCGTCTCCGAAGAGACGGTCTTTCTGATTCACTTGCTTATAGTGAGGATCAAGCCTGAGGCTTACCGCACTCACCGCAGAACTTACCGGTGTTGCCTGTAGCGCCGCAGTTAGAACATGTCCAACCTGCATTCTCTACCGGCTTCGGCTTACCGCACTCAGCGCAGAACTTGCCCTTGTTGCCTGTAGCGCCGCAAGCACATGTCCAGCCAGCATCCTCTACCGGCTTCGGCTTACCGCACTCAGCACAGAACTTGCCCTGGTTACCTGTTGCGCCGCAAGCACATGTCCAGCCAGCTGCTGCCGGAGCCGGAGCTGCCGCCTGCTGCATCTGCTGTTGCTGCTGCATCATCTGCTGCTGCTGGAGGAATGCCATACCCTGGTTGCCCGGGTTCATAGCGCTTCCATTGAAACCACCAACGAGACCAACACCCATCATAGCGTTGCCTGCACCAGCAGAGTTACCAGCTGCTGTCTTCATAGCGTCAACAGAACCTTTGATCTGATAGCCTGCTGCCATGTTCGGGTTGTTACCAAACATGAGACCATCGTCCATAGCCTCGATTCTCTTTCTGGACTCATCGTCAGGTGTAACAGACATAACTGCTACTTTCTCAACGATCATACCACGGCCCTGGAGCCAATCCTCGTCCAGAACTTCGTTCATGTATTTAGCGAGCTTGACCTGCTGGCTCTGAAGTCTGTTGTACTGAACTTCTTCTCCGCCTGCACCCATCTTATTGAGAGCTTCGCCGAGGTACATCAGGAACTCTGCCTTAGCCTGACCGGGCTGACCATTCTTGCCCATCAGTTCGTCACGGCGATACTCGCCTGCAACGTTACCTGCAATGTTCTTGAAGAATGTAACCGGATCTACGATCTTGAAGGAGAATGTACCATTCATTCTGATGTAGATACCACGGTATGTCGGATCATCGTACGGAAGCGGAGCTGCTGTACCGAACTTATTGTCTACCATCTCGAGCATGTTAACGAAGTATACTCTCTGCTGAGTAAGAGCCTCGCCACCTGCCTTAATACGGTTCCAGATGTCACCGCAGGACTTCTTTACGCCGTCGAGGAATCCGCTCGTGCCGAAGCATGTCGGAGCAGAAGATGTATCCCATGTGTACATACCAGGTTCTGTTGTAAAGTCAACAACGCGGCCATTATCTACTAAGATAAGAGCTGTTCCCTCCGGAACTGCGATCTTGGAACCATTGGAAATGATCTCCGCGTCACCCTTGTTGCTGCCGTTACGTACGACCTTCGCACCACGACGAAGCAGAACTTCCTGGCCCAGCGAATCACATGTGAAGAACTCAAGATACTGATCTCTTAAGTTTCCGCCAACAGCCTGAATTGCAGCTTTAATTAATCCCATTGTAATCTCCTCCCTACAAGAAAAAGTTTTCAGATCTCGATCAACTTATCGACAAGCCAGATTCGCATATCAACTGTTTTGATCGCGGTACCGCAGAATTCACAGACATCTGAACCGAGGTGTCTTACCGGGGCGCCGCAATGAGGACAGGTGAAACCTACTCCCTTAATGTCTTCCGATTGGAGCCTGTCAGCGTCAAGGATATTGATCACTTTTACGTTGTATCGGCTCTGCGTCGGAGTCGCTCGATTGCCTGATATAAATTTACCATTTCTTTCCTGGTATTGCAAACATTGTAACGAATATTGGAAGGTGATTTCCACCGCAGAATTGGACTTTTCGTAAGCGTTAATTCCGCTCTTGTGGACAATTATATCTCGATAAATCAGAGATTTGCCTTCGGACCTGGCGCCGCCGACTTTATGCCACAGTTCTTCGGACAATGAACGCGTTACTCCGATGCCGCATGCGGCCAACTGAGTCTGGATCCTGTCGATGGTATCACCGTTGCCCGGAGTCGTCATATCGGTCAGCAGATCGAGGCTCTTAACGAGCACTGCCTGTGCCGCACTCTGCATCTGCGTCACACTCAGATCCGGGAAGTCCTTATTGATCCTCGGAACCAGCGCCGTCGACAGATCAGACACCGACTTCGGTGTGGCCAGCTCCTGCTTCATGGAGAAATCCTCCGGACCGACCTTGCCGTCTTTGACTTCCTGCTTTACACCGTTATAGATCTGGCCGAGAAGCGAATTGCGGAAAGCCCTCTTCGCCTTAACGACCATGCCTACCACACCGAGAACGACCAGCAGGCCGCCCGCGACGCAAAGTCCGACAATTGTTAATGTTCCACCCGGCATTCTGTTACCCTCCTGTTGTCTTCTGTTTTTTCACGAAAAGCACTCTCCCCAGATACAAGTGCTTTTCCCTATGGATCAGTATGTATAAAGTACCTTACGGTCCATCCGAAGGACCGGGATCCCCGCCGGAGTCTTCTCACTCCAGGACTCCGGAAGCACGTTGTCGAGACCGGTCTGGTACACGAGCGGGATGCCCGTCAGCTTCGATGCCTCGAGGACGACCTGCTCGCCTTCGATGAGTTCTTCTTCCGTCGTATCCTCGAGAAGGTTCGAGTTGTTGATGAATCCCGAGATCGGAAGACGCGCCGCTTCAGAGAGCTCCGCGCACATCTGCTTGATTCCTTCCGGATCCGAAGTGAACGGACGGAACGCGTTAACGACCATGAAGACTCTGTATTCGATCTTCTGGAAACGGCTGAGCATCGCGCCGAGAACTCGGGCGCCGAGATCCTCACCGCCGATATCAAAGACCGCGACCGTATCCGGCATGTCGAAGGCGGAGTATACTTCGCCCGAGAGCGCCGGTACATCGACGTTGGTGTTCGCGTACTCCGGCACGATCACGTGGATGCCCTCGGCTTCGAGCGCGTCCTTCGCGTCCGCCGAACGGTAATACGGATTGACGATATCAAGGTCCGCCAGCATGACTTTCGCCGACGGGTCCTGCTGCTTCAGCATATGGGCAAAGTGTACCGATACCTCGGACTTGCCGCTTCCATATGCGCCGACAAATACATACAGGCGCACTTTCTTGTTTTCTGATTCACTCATTCTCATGTCCTCATATAAAGAGAATTCGGATGGCGTGAGGTCACGCCACCCGAACATTAGCATACCATTTCTTATAGGAATTGACCACTCACGCGCCGCGGAATACCCTTACAAAAAGCTCCGTCGCATCCATGCCGTTCACATATGCTTCATCTACATTATTTCCGTAAGTGAGATCCACACGGATGTAGACTTCTTTCTTCGGATCCTGATCGATGACCTTAAAGATCTCATAGGTCTTTCCATCCGAGTTGACCGGCCAGAGACTGGTTCCCGCTTTGAGCGTAATGTCTCCCTTCTTCTCCAGTGTATCCGGATCGACCTGATCCACTTTCAGATCCTTTTTCAGGCACGGGAAGATGTGTCCGTACAAGCTGTCGATCGTATAGACCTCTTCACTGGTTTCCGGCATTCCATCATCAGAGACCCGATAGACCGCTCTATACTCAGCGCGGCCGACCACATAAAGATTATCGAGAAGTTCCAGATGGTTCGGATCGAAATTCTTCCACGGCATATCCGTCCACTTTCCGGTGCCATTTCTACTCTCGGTTTTCTTACCGGTGATCTCAAAGATCACGATGCTGCTGGAGTTATCCTCGCCGCCCATCCAGATATAGAGAAAATCCTTACCATGTGTATGGACCAGTGTCAGGTTCTCCGCAATCTGGTCGCCGATAATGCCTGCCGCATTTATCACTGTTCTGTGGTCATCGATCCAGATGGAGAAAGAATCCGTATCGTAAAAAGCAGTTTCCATTTGAATGTCTACGAAGATCCTCTCGGTCTTGCCGTCCCCGTCCAGATCCCAGTAGAAATCCGCATTCGGTGTGATGTGAAGGACATAGTCCTCCGGAAGCACATCGAAGTATTCGCCGTTCAGGACATCTTCGTTACCGATGTAATCGACATGTCCCGTTCCCTGAAGGTAATTGATATAGACCACTCCCTGAAAATACACGCTGATACCGGAGTAATCGATTGTGAAAGGAACGTTATCCGAAGTGAGGAATGCCTGAATATCCGCTTCCTTATTCGCCTCCGGCTCATAGTAGGTAATACTGTTCGAGATCCGTTCTTTTGCCACTTCGACAAAAGCGTCCTTATCCTTGACCACGTCGGAAAGAGTGATCCTCTTTCCTGTCGCGGTATCGTAGTTGATCAGATTCTCCGAGGACGGATTCGAAGAGACTGCGTCGTCTTCATATGGATAGTAGATCGTCGTGATCTTCTCGTCCGCGCGGAGAATGACCGGAAGCATCTTTTCCTCGTATGTGATGGGATACTCTTCAGTTCCGAATGTACCGGAGATCTCCTTCTTCTTCTCTTCGAAATGCTCTTTGGCGTTCGGAAGAAGTTTCTCGAAATCTTCCTTCACCGCTTCATTGAGATTTGCACAGGCGTCGCCCTCAAATACAGGCACGCCGTAGCAGCCGTAATAGTATTCGATGCAGTTGTATCCCGAGAACCAGTTTTCGTCCTCGATCTCCTTTATGTCTTTGGAAAGAAAAGCAAATACCTCTTCCTTCTCCATCGTAGAAGTAAGATAGTTGACCTTCTTATACGACGGAACATCGTAGGACATGATCCTTCCGCCGGACGTTTCCGTCGGTTCTTCCGATGTGGTAGTCTCAGTTTTTGAAGAAGACTCGATATTCTGTGGTTCGCTCCACGTGGTTCCGGATCCCGATGAAGTCGAAGGTCCCTTTTTCGAGCACGAACAGAAAAGCACTGACACCGCGAGCACTGCCGATACAACTGACTTTTTCATAGAAAAATACCTCTCCCCAAATGTTTAGATTGCCATGGTCACTTCCGGATCATCCCGGTTAAGCGCCCATGAACAGGCGGGCGAAAAGGTCCCGTACACTGACTCCGTTGATCTTCGCCTCACACTCATCCTCGGCAAAGTCCAGATCCAGACGGACATAGACCTCCTTTTCCGGATCCTTATCGAGGACCTTGAAAACTTCAAAAGCTTCCTTCTGTTCAAACGATTTCCGGTCCGTCGCCACCGCGCTGAGGTTCGTTCCCGCCTTCAACGTAATGGTTCCCGTCTTCTCATGCGTCTTGGGATCGACCTGATCCACTTTCAGATCCTTCTTGAGGCACGGGAAGATCCCGCCGTGATCCTTGTGGATAGTTACCACGTTTTCATCGGTGACCGGCTGGCCTTTCTCATCGATGTGATAGACCGCTGTATAGGTCTCCAGGCCGACGACATAAATGTCATCCCTGAATACCACATGATCCGGATCGAAATTCTGCCATGGGAGACTCAGCACTTTTCCTGTCCCGTCCCTGTGCGCAACGTTCGTACCGGTGATCTCGAATATCTCAAACTCCTCGATAACATCCGGTCCGACGGTCGAGATATAGATGAAGTTCTGCCCGTGCGTATGGATCAGATACAGGTACTCCGGCATCATATCGATCTCGCAGTCATCCCCTTTAAACGCGGTTTTCTGATCATCGACCGAGATCGAGAACGAATCAATATCCATGAATTCCGTATGAAGCGGAATACCGAAGTTGAGGGATTCCGTTTTACCATCCCCGTCGAGATCCCAGAAGAAGTCCGTATCCGGCGCGATATGAAGGACATAGTTTTCCGGAAGCACATCGAAGTATTCGTCCTTAAAAGCATCTTCGTTACCGATAAATGAGATGTGCGCCGGTCCTCTCATATTATATCCGTAGATCCCCATATCGTAATAGAGGCTGATCCCGGAATAATCGATCGTGAACGGGATCTGATCCGAATCAAGCGCGGCGAGCACATCCTCTTCCTTGATCCTCTCCAGATCATAAGAAGACATCGAGCCCATGATCCGTTCCTTGGCAACCTCGGTAAAAAGGTCCCTGTCCTT
>DBYF01000128.1:39930-50530 GCA_002310155.1 Mageeibacillus sp. UBA1193
GGAGTCAGCTCCTCTTCATGATCCTGATCATTCGGGAACGGATAGAAGACCGTCGTGATCTTCTCATCGGCGCGCAGGACAAAAGTCGTCAGGTTTTCATCGTACTCGATCCCCCACTCTTCGGTGCCCAGTCTCTTGGCAAATTCCGCTTTCCGGCCTTCGAAATATTCCCTGGCGTTCGGGACGATCTTTTCGAAATCTTCCTTGACCGCCTCATTGAGTTTCCCGGACACGTCGCCGTCAAAAACCGGGATCCCATAGCATCCCAGATAGTACTCGATGCGGTTATAGCCCGACATTTCGTCCTCAGATTTATCCGCCGGAAGGAAAGTAAACACCTCTTCCCGATCGATCTGATACGAAAGGTAGTTGATCTTCTTAAAGGCCGGAACATCGTAAGAGACGATCTCATCCTTCGACGGTTCCGTCGGCTCTTCGGAAGTCTCGGATGGTTTTTCCGAGGATGTCGCGCTAATTTCAGAAGAAGGACCCGTCGTTTCACTTACGGATGAAGTTTCGGGATTCTTTTTCGAGCACGCAGTGAAAAGCACTGACACCGCAAGTACTACCGCTACAACTGACTTTTTCATAGAAAAATACCTCTTCCCAAATGTTTAGATTGCCATCTGGGAAGAGTATATCATGAACAGCTTTGATTATGTAAAAGATTAAAAAATCTTATCCCCGCACTGCCTCCGCAAAGTGCTTTTCTTACCGGAGTTCCGCGATCGTGACGCCATCCTCGCCCTCGCCGAAAGTGCCTAAGCGGTATGTTCTTACCCGCTTATCCTTCTTCAGGAACTGGTCGACCGCTGATCTCAGAGCACCTGTGCCCTTACCATGTACGATACGGACATTCTCGATGTTACTGATCACGCAGTCATCGAGGTATCTGTCGAGCGTGTGGAGTGCTTCGTCCACAGTCATTCCGAGAAGCTGGATCTCAGGCATCATGGAAGACTTCTTCGACAGGCGGATCTTGTCGGCAGAAGATGTTGATGCGTGGCGCGGTTCTTTTCTCGAACGGACAGCGCTCTTTTTCACTTCTTCCTTCTTCGGATAACGCAGCGAATCCGCGGCGACCGTCAGCTTCAGCGCGCCGGAAGAAAGAATGCAGTTGCCCGCTCTGTCCGGACCCTTGACCACGATACCGGTGACATCGAGTGTCGGCGAATAGTAGAGTCCGCCCTCTCTGATCTTGTCCGGCTTCTCGCCCGGGATCTCCTTGACCTCTTCATCGTCATCGCCCTCCGCGTCGATATCGGAAAGGCCCGCGCGGAGATTATTCCTGATCTGACGGATCTTTCTCTCCGCGTCATGGGAGTTCTCCATCTTCTGGATCTCCTTGATCTCGTCTAAGATCTTATCCGCTTTCTCGAGGACTTCCTCGAGCATCTCCTGCTTCTCTTCCCTGGCCTGCGCGAGGACTCTCTTTCTCTCCTTCTCGATACTCTTTCTCTGGTTCTCGAGATCTTCCTTCTGCTTTGCGATCTCATCACGGAGAGACGCGATCTCCTGCTCGAGCTTCTCACTCTCGCGGTTATGGCGCTCTGCCGAAGACAGGAGTTCCTCGACCTTCAGGCTCTCCTCGGAAAGGATGCTCTGCGCGTTCTCGATGATCTTCGGCGACAGGCCGAGTTTTCTCGAGATCACGAACGCGTTACTGACGCCCGGAAGACCGATCATCAGACGGTACGTCGGGGACAGTGTCTCGGTATCGAATTCGCAGCAGGCGTTCTCGACGCCCTCCTGCTCGACCGCATAGGCCTTGAGTTCCTTATAGTGTGTGGTCGCGACCGTGACCGCGCCCTTCTTTCTGCACTCATCGAGGATCGCGATCGCAAGCGCCGCACCCTCCGTCGGGTCAGTTCCGGATCCAAGCTCATCGACGAGCACGAGTGTCGTCGGCTTCGTGAGCTTCAGGATCTGCACGAGATTCGTCATGTGCGCGGAGAATGTCGACAGGCTCTGCTCGATGCTCTGCTCATCACCGATATCTGCCAGTACTTTCGTAAATGTGGAGACCTCGGATTCTTCCTTGCACGGTACGAAAAGTCCCGCCATCGCCATGAGCGAGATCAGACCGCAGGTCTTAAGGGATACTGTCTTACCGCCCGTGTTCGGACCGGTGATAACGAGTGTTCTGTAGTCAGTGCCGACAGCGAAGTCGATCGGTACGACTCTGTCCTTTTCGATCAGAGGGTGGCGCGCCTTCATGAGCACGATCCTGCCCTCATCGTTCATGACCGGCCTAGAAGCTTCCAACTCGAGCGCGAACTGTGCTTTTGCCTGCATGAAATCGATATGTCCGACGAGCGCGATGTCAGCAAGGATCTCGTTCTTGCTGATACCGACTTTGCCGGTCAGGATACCGAGGATACGGTTGATCTCCTCCTGCTCGGCCGCGGTCCACTCGCGGATCTTGTTATTGAGTTCGACGACTGCCATCGGCTCGATGAACAGTGTCTGTCCGGATGCGGATGTATCGTGTACGACGCCCGGAACTTCACCCTTCTTCTCGGGCTTTACCGGTACGCAGTAACGGCCGTCACGCATCGTGACCAGCTGGTCCTGAAGTGCCGCGGGGTTCTTCCTGATCAGTCGCTCTAAGATCTCGCGGATGCTGCTCTGCGCGTCCCTGATCTGGCGGCGGATGTTGTAGAGCTCGTTACTGGCTCTATCGTTCATCTCGTTCTCGCCGTTAATGGACATCGAGATCTCTTTCTCGAGAGACTGAAGCGGCATGAGCTGCCGGATCTCACGGAACAGGTAGTGGTCCTGCGGCTCGACACGGAGCCAGTCGACCTTCACCTGCGAGAGGCGCTCCACGGCGCGCAGGAACTGCGCGATGAACAGTAGCTGCTTCATGGAAAGTGTCGTGCCGGTATCCGAAAAACGTACCGCGTCACGGATGTCATTGACACCGCCGAGCGGAAGGGATCCTTCTTTTACCAGGAACTCCAGCGCGTCCTCTGTCTCCTTCTGCCATTCTTTTACGAGCGGAAGGTCCGATGTCGGCACCAGCCCATAGCAAAGCTCACGCCCGTATATCGTACGAGCGTGGTTGACCAGACGGTCTAAAATCTTGTCATATTCCAGTATGGAAAGAGAACGGCCGCGGACGAGCTTCCGCTTCGCCTCCTCTTCAAAAGTTGTATACATAGACTCCTCTTTTTCCTCGAAGAAGTCCTGTTCGTCCTAAAGAAGCTACTTCTTCCCGATCAGGTAAGAAGCTTCGATCTTTCTACTTCGTCCAGAGAGATACTCTTCTTCATGGACAGACCTTCTTCGATATCTACGTCTGTGATCTCACCATTTCTGTAGACCACGAGACGGTTCATTCTCTTATCTTTGATGCACTCGATCGCGCGTACGCCCATAAGGCTGGCCATCGTGCGGTCACGAAGCGTCGGGCTGCCGCCTCTCTGCAGGTGTCCGAGGATCGTCGGACGGGATTCGATCTCCGTCGCGTCTTCGATCTGCTTAGCGATCTCTGTCGCATCGCCGGCACCCTCAGCAACAATTACGATGTAGTGGCGCTTGCCCCTATTTCTGCAGTCCAAGATCGTCTTAATGACTTCCTTCATATCCCACGGAACTTCCGGAAGGAGAATGATCTCCGCACCGGTCGCGATACCAACGTTCAGTGCAATATAACCTGCGTGACGGCCCATGACCTCGATAACGCTGCAGCGCTCGTGGGAGGATGCCGTATCACGGAGTTTGTCGATGGCTTCCATCGCGGTATTCATTGCCGTGTCATATCCGATCGTGTACTGTGTGCAGGCAATGTCGTTATCGATAGTGCCCGGGATACCGATTACCGGAATACCGAGTCTCGCGAGGTCTCTGGCGCCCTTGAAGGAACCGTCACCGCCGACAACGACCAGACAGTCGATGCCGAATACCTTACACATCTTCGCGCCCTGAAGAACACCGGCCGGTGTCTCAAAGCTCTTCGATCTTGCTGTCATAAGGAAAGTACCGCCGCGCTGCAGTGTCTCGGAAACATCTCTGTGGCCGAGCTCCTTGACTTCGCCCTTCCACAGTCCGTGATAACCACGGGTAACACCCATCATCTTAAAGCCGGCCTTCGTGCCTGCACGTACTACCGCACGGATCGTCGCGTTCATACCCGGAGCATCGCCGCCGGATGTAAGGATACCTACGCCGCGAACTTCAGGCTCCTGGCTGAGGTCGATCTCCGCGTAGTTCTTCGCGACCATTTCTTTCAGGTTCGGCAGATTGCCATTGGTGTATTCTTCAAACATATTCCTTCTCCTCAGCGAGCCGCCATTGGTATTCGCCGTTTACTTTCTTAGATTTATATCCAGTATTATACCAAAGCTATCAGAACAGTGAAACATTTTCGATGCCGAATTGACCTACGAGTATATCGCAGACCTCACGGCTCCACTCGATGTTGTACTCCGCAGAAAGACGCACGTTCCTCTTCTCCTTCGGAAGCGCCACATATACCGGCACACTTCCGTGGAAGTACTGGCACGTCGCCAGAAGTCTCTTATATCCTTCGTCATCGGCATTACCGAAATACCGGATCGCCAAGCGCGGGGTATTGCCGGCCGGTGCCGGTTTCTTTTCCTTCTCGGAAAGCACTTGTGCTGATCCGTTTGCGCCCGTTCCATTCGTGCCGGGGGCCATTCCACCTGTAGCATTACCCAAAGGCAAGGATCCCTGCGAAGGTACGGCAGGTGTATCCGCCGGTACCGGCATCACAGTACCCGGAGTAAAGTTCTCGTCAAAAGATCCGTTCGTGTTCGGACGTCTCGAATACCCGCCGTTTCTTGCCGGCGGAAGCTGGCAGAGATCCTCGTCATCACGGCTCAAGTTCACGCAGTCTTCGAGGATGAGCTTCACGGCTTCATCGTCGACCTGTACACGGCCGCGGATCAGAAGTGCTTTTGAAGCATTGATCACAGAACCGTATCTGCCGTAAGACTCCGGGAAAACGATCACTTCGTAGTCACTGAAGAGATCCTCGATACGGAGGAAACACATGCTCTTACCGGTCTTCGTGGTCTTCTGGTTCCTGGACGTGATCAGGCCCGCCATGGTCACCTGCTCCTTGTCCTTGAGGACACGTCCGGTACCCATGTCTTCGCCTAAGGTCTTCAGGAACGAAGTACTGTCTGTATTGGCGGTGCTCATGGCCTTCTTATAGTCATCCAGCGGATGGCCGGAGATATAAAGTCCGAGCATTTCTTTCTCTTTCGCGAGGCGCTCCTCGAGCGGGAACTCGCTGACATTCGGAAGCACCGGTTCATCTTCCGCCGCGGCTTTATCATCACCTAAGAGGCTGAAGATCGAGATCTGTCCCTCCATCGACTGACGCTTCGACGAGGCCAGACGGTTCAGGTACGGCTCGGACGCGCCGAGCATCTGGGATCTCGGGATCCCGAACTCATCCATCGCGGACGACAGGATCAGGCTCTCGATCATCTTCTTATTGATCTCAAGTGCTTCGGATCTTCGGAGGAAATCACCGAAGGAAGTAAAATCACCGTTGACTTCACGGTCGACAACGAGCTTTCTTACCGCGCTCTCACCGACATTCTTAACGGCAGTCAGACCGATACGGATCTGTCTTTCGCCCTCGGTCGAGAACTTCACAAGACTCTTATTGACTGACGGCGGCAGGATCGAGATACCCATCTTCTTCGCAACAGACGTATACCAGGCCGACTGGGACTGGCTTCCGAGGAAGCTGTTGAGCATCGCTGCCATGAACTCCGTCGGGTAGTGATACTTCAGATACGCGGTGAAATAACCGACTACGGCATAGGCTGCCGCGTGGGACTTGTTGAATGCATAGCCCGCGAACTGCGTTACGTCGTCGAAGATCTTTCTCGCGATCGGTTCAGAGACACCGTTCGCGATCGCGCCTGCGACTTCTCTTCCCTTCTCGTCTTTACCGCCGTAGATAAATGTCTGGCGGTATTTCTCCATCATGGAGGCCTTCTTCTTTGCCATGGCGCGGCGGATGTTATCTGACTGGCCCATCGAGAAGCCGGCAAGATCTCTTACGATCTGCATGACTTGCTCCTGGTAGATCATACATCCGTAGGTCATGTTCAGGATCGGTTCGAGAAGCGGGTGATCGTACTTGATCGAGGTCGGGTCATGGCGTGCCGCCACATACTTCGGGATCTGGTCCATCGGACCCGGACGGTAAAGTGAAATACCCGCGATAATGTCCTCGAGGGAACTCGGCTTAAGGTCGACCATAAACGAAGTCATACCCGAACTTTCAAGCTGGAACACACCCTCCGTATCACCTCTGCTGATCATCTCAAAGACCTGCGGTTCGTCCATCGGGATGCGGTCGAAGTCGATCTCGATGCCCTGATTCTCCAGGACCATCTGTGCGGTATCACGCATGACCGTAAGAGTACGAAGTCCCAGGAAGTCGAACTTCAGAAGACCGATCTCCTCGGAGTTTGCTTTCGCGAACTGCACGACGACTGACTCGTCGTTCTTCGCAAGAGGCGCGATATCAGTAAGTGGCTTCGCAGAAATAATAACACCGGCAGCATGCGTCGATGCATGTCGCGGCATGCCCTCAAAAAGCATCGCCGTATCGATGACCTGCTTAATGAGATCATCGTTCTCATATTCTGCTTTCAGATCCGGAGAACCCTTCAGCGCATCTGCGATCGTTATGCCCAGGGTATTCGGGATCATCTTGCAGATACGGTCACTGTCCGCATAGGAAAGATCGAGTGCTCTCGCCACATCCTTGATGCAGGCTTTCGCCGCCAGTGTACCGAAGGTGATAACCTGCGCGACACGGTCTTCTCCGTATTTTCTCGTGACATAGTCGATGACTTCCTGTCTTCTCTCGTAGCAGAAATCGACGTCGAAGTCAGGCATGCTTACACGTTCGTTATTCAGGAATCGCTCGAAGATGAGACCATACTTGATCGGGTCGATATTCGTGATGCGAAGAGCATAAGCAACGAGTGATCCCGCACCGGAACCACGGCCCGGTCCGACCATGATGTGGTTCTCTTTTGCATAGTGGATAAAGTCCCATACGATGAGATAGTAATCGGTATATCCCATCGACGTGATGACCGACATCTCGTACTCGGCACGCTGTCTGTACTTCTCGATTTCTTCGGGATCCGAGCACCATTCGAGACGCTTCTTCAAGCCCTCATCACAGAGGTGTCTTAAGTATTCTTCCGCATCCGCGTACTCGAGCGGAACATCGAATGCCGGCAGGTGGATCTGGTCAAAAGTATATCCCGCGTGGCACATGCTCGCGATCTTCGTCGTGTTCTCAATCGCTGACGGAATGGACGAGAAATAGGAACGCATCTCTTCTTCCGACTTGATGTAGAAATCCTCCGTCGGCATCTTCATGCGGTCCGGATCGCTCATGCGTTTACCGGTCTGCATACACAGCAGCACTTCGTGTGCTTTTGCATCTTCTTTATACATGTAGTGACAGTCGTTCGTCGCGACCAGCGGGATACCCGTCTCATTACTGAGCATGATCAGGTGCTGGTTGACCTTCGCCTGCTCGGGGAGCTGATTGCTCTGGATCTCGAGATAGTAATTGCCTCTTCCGAAGACACGGTCGTACCAGAGCGCAGCATTCTTCGCCTTCTCCGGATCGTCCTTGAGGATATATGTCGCGACCTCGCCGGACACACACGCCGACAGCGCGATCAAGCCCTCGGAATACTTCTCGAGAAGCTCGTGATCGACTCTCGGCTTATAGTAGAAACCTTCGGTGAAACCGGCGGAAACCAGACGGTTCAGGTTCTTCAGGCCTTCGTCATTCTTCGCGAGGAGCACCAGATGGTAGTATCCCCGATCTTCATTTTCTTTCAGAAAACGGCCGCGCGGAGCGACATACACTTCACATCCGATGATCGGATGGATGCCCTCCTCGGTCATGGCTTTATAGAACTCGACGGTACCGTACATGGTACCGTGGTCGGTGATGGCGCAGGAAGTCATGCCCAGTTCTTTGAGGCGCGCGGCAAGACGCTTGATGCGGATCGCACCATCCAGAAGGCTGTATTCGGTATGTAGATGCAGGTGTACAAAGCCCTGCAGATTCTCTTCTGCCATCTGTTCTTCCTCGTATTTCCCCGGTGAAAAGCACTAGTGCTTTTCGAGCCTTCGCTTACGTATCATTATTTCCCGTCGCCGAGCTTACCCTTCACGACGACCAGCAGATCACGAAGCCTTGCCGCCTCTTCGAAGGCCAGGTCTTTGGCCGCCGCCTTCATGTCCTTGTCCAGGCGGGCCGCCAGCTTCTCGAGTTCTTTTCTCGACATATGCGTCTTCTTCTCGTTCACCAGATCGGACAGATCCTTCATGTCGATCTGATCCTCGCGGCTGACCTCTTCCATCGTGGCCAGTACATCTCTGACTTCCTTCTTGACGCTCCTCGGCGTGATGTTATTATCCTTATTATACTGGATCTGGATCCCGCGTCGACGGTTAGTTTCGGAAACCGCTTCGAACATCGAATCCGTCACGTCATCCGCATAGAAAATGACCCGTCCGTTAACGTTTCTCGCGGCACGTCCGATCATCTGGATCAGGGATCTTGTGGATCTCAGGAAGCCTTCCTTATCCGCGTCGAGGATCATCAGGAGAGATACCTCCGGAATGTCGAGTCCCTCACGCAGCAGGTTGATACCGACGAGTACGTCGAAGTCGCCCTGGCGGAGTTCTCTTAAGATCTTCATGCGGTCGATCATATCGATATCCGAGTGCAGATACTTGACTCGGATCTCTTCCTGCTTGAGGAAGCCAGTCAGATCCTCAGACATCTTCTTGGTCAGTGTCAGGATAAGAGCGCGCTCGCCCTTGGCGACGGTCTCTCTGATCTCGGTGAGGATATCCTCCATCTGTCCTTCGACCGGACGGATCGAGATCTCCGGATCGAGAAGTCCCGTCGGACGGATGATCTGCTCGACTGTCTGCTGGCTGTGCTCCGCTTCGTACTTCGAAGGTGTCGCCGATACGAAGATCGTTTGTCCCATCTTCTTCTCGAATTCCTCGAACTTCAGCGGGCGGTTATCGAATGCCGAAGGCAGGCGGAAACCGTAATCGACAAGCGTCGTCTTTCTCGAGCGGTCGCCGTTATACATCGCGCCGATCTGCGGCACGGTAACATGCGATTCATCGATCATGAGAAGATAGTCGTCCGGCATAAAGTCCATCAGAGTATACGGCGGCTCGCCCGGCTTTCTTCTCGTGAGGTGACGGGAGTAGTTCTCGATACCCTTTACAAAGCCGGTCTCGGAGAGCATCTCCAGATCGTATCTGGTCTTCTGTTCCAGTCTGTATGCTTCGATGAGTTTTCCCTCTTCTCTAAGCTCGGCGAGTCTCTCTTCAAGCTCCTCCTCGATCGTCACGATCGCGCGCTCCATCTTCTCCTTCGTCGTCGCATAATGGGAAGCCGGGAAGATCACCGCGTAGTTCCTGTTCCACATGACCTTGCCGCTGATATAGTGCACTTCCGAGATCTTCTCGATCTCATCTCCGAAGAAAGTAACTCTCGTCAGAAGTTCTTCAGAAGACGGAGGGAAGATATCGAGCGTATCGCCCTTGACGCGGAAAGCACCACGAGTGATCTCAAAGTCATTTCTCACGTACTGCAGGTCAATGAGCTTCCGGATAACAGCATCACGGGAGACCATCATGCCGGAACGGAGATTGACCATCAAGTCCTTATAGTCGGACGGATCGCCGAGACCATAGATGCAGGAAACGGATGCGACCACGATAACATCTCTTCTCTCGAGGAGCGCACTCGTCGCACTGTGACGCATGCGGTCGATCTCATCATTGATATCGCAGTCTTTCTCTATATACGTATCCGTCGACGCGATGTACGCCTCCGGCTGGTAGTAGTCATAGTAGGAAACGAAGAATTCGACGGCATTGTCCGGGAAGAATGCCTTAAACTCCGCGGCAAGCTGGGCAGCGAGCGTCTTATTCGGCGCGATGACGAGCGTCGGGCGCTGCGTCTTCTCGATGATGTTCGCCATCGTGAATGTCTTACCCGAACCGGTGACACCCAGGAGTGTCTGTCCGCTATAACCCGCGTTAATGCCCTCGACCAGTTTCTCGATCGCCTGCGGCTGATCTCCGGTCGGGGTGTATTCGGAATGGATCTTGAACGGAACGGTCATATCATTCATGGGATGCCTGCCTGTGTTTTTCGAACATATTTTCGCTCCGTTCAGTATAGCACATCTGCACTAAAAGAGAAACCTTTTTTCATAAACAACACTCTTTTCGTTGTCGATTCATTGTCAGCGCGGGTGCTTTTCGACAACAGATCGGCAATCGCTTCCACCTCCCCACCAAAAGCGCTGTTCGTTGTCGATTCATTGCCAGCGCAAGTGCTTTTCGACAACAGATCGGCAATCGCTCCCACCTCCCCACGAAAAGCACTGTTCATTGTCGATTCATTGCCGGCGTGAGTGCTTTTCGACAATAGATTGACAATAACACCGTCCTCCGCCCCAGAATCGCATCTCATTGCCGATTCATTGCCGGAAAAGACGTTTTTGGTGAATAAATCGGCAATGGCGCCCTGATCTTCTCG
>DBYF01000128.1:50600-58387 GCA_002310155.1 Mageeibacillus sp. UBA1193
CTTTTTATTCTCCGATAAGCCACTTTCGGTGAATAATTCGGCAATCGCGCCCACCTCCCCACGAAAAGCACCCGTCCCCGTCGCAAAAAACAAAATAAAATAAACAGACAGCCTCGTTTCTGCCCGAAGCTGCCTGTTTAATCCCATTAAAGAAGGTTTTTATATGAACTTGAATCAGTCTATTGTATCTACGACCAGGATCCTCTCGATCGGTACTCTGAATGTCAGTGAGAGTACCAGGAGATTATCGATCGTTGGCATTGTCAGTCCTCTCTGCCACTTGTAAATGGCCTGAGGTGTGGCAAATCCGAAAATATCCTGAAGATCACGTACGGACAAGCCCGCATCCTCGCGGAGCCGTACGATATTACATCCTGTTTCTTCCATGTTGATGATTGGTAACATAGGTCATTCCTCCATCCTTTTTCTAAAATAAAAAACCGCTTTTCCTCTATACCTGGAAAAGCGGCCGTGTTTCTGAACGTGTAACCGTGAAACTATCGTACTGAGCGTTTCACCGGTGCTTCTCCATTGGTTTGCAAATAATATCCACAATGCTTGACGTCACGGGCTGAAATATCCCATGCGCGTGCGACTGTATCGGCTGTTGTAGCTGTAATGTTATAGGATTTATTAATTCCAATATTGTTTTTCATTTGCGAAACGCTCCTTTCTTGTAGATTTAGTGTTTATCTTTCGATATACCTAATTTACCACTATGGTTTTTATTTGTCAGTATACTGACAGTATAATTTTCAACAAATTTTCCCGTACTGCCAAGATCAGTCATTATAGTACATGTACATATAGAATACATGCTCTTCCTCTTCGTCGTGCTCGATGTCGAGGAAGCATACCAGAGTTCCCGATTCGCAGGGTCCTACGATCACCCAGGAGATCTCTGTCGGATTCGGTACGAGCTTCGTGCCGGAGAACAGAGAATACTTCTCGATGTTGTAGTCAGACAGCGAGATCTCATGGTAGTCATCGCCGAGCATGCTCTGAAGTGTGACGATCGTCTCCTCCAGATGGTCTGAATTATCGATCTTGATCTTCGCTTCAAAACCGGTACGTTTGAACAGTGAACCGTACTTTACGAACTTCTCGATCTTAAACTCGCTCGGAACGGAGTAACCTGTCTTTCTCTTGATCATGCCCTTCTTATCTCCATCGCGGATCACGAAGAAGAGCAGCACTGATCCCAGAATGACCAGAAGTGCGATCATGATGGTAACTGTTCTGTTCTTATTCATCACGTATCCTTTCCGAAAAGACGCTGCGCGTTCTCTGTCGTGATCCTTGCCATCTCCTCGACAGGGATCTCCTTCAGGCGCGCCATCTCTTCTACAACATACTTGACGTACGCCGGTTCGTTCCTATGTCCTCTATGCGGTACCGGTGCCATGTACGGCGAGTCCGTCTCGACCAGAAGTCTGTCGAGCGGGCACATACGGATGACGTCCGGCGCTTTTCGAGCATTCTTAAATGTGATCGGTCCGTCNNAAGCCGAGATAGAATCCCATATCCAGAAGGATCTTCGCCGTCTCGACCGATCCCGAGAAGCAGTGCAGCACGCCCGGGACTTCCCGGAGAAGATGCTGCTCATGAAGCGACTTCAATATGAAGAGCGTATCTTCACAGGCATCTCTCTCGTGGATGATCGCCGGCAGATCATATCTGTAGGCCAGTCCCATCTGGTAGATAAATGCCATCGCTTCGGCTGCCGGTGAAGCGTCGTCGTAGTGGTAATCCATGCCGATCTCACCGACCGCCACGATTCCCAGCTCGTCCTTCTTCTTGAGCCACTGCTCCAGCTGCCACTTCGACTCATCGTCGAAGGTCATCGCTACTTCCGGATGCACGCCCACCGCGCAGGAGAGCTTGACGCCACAGTCCTTCTTCGCCGCGCGAAGGTCCATGTTGATCTTACTGTCATGGAGCTCCGAGCTCGCCAGAAGGATATGCGTCACACCCGCATTCTTCGCATTTTCAAGTACCGCATCGATGTCGTCTTTATACTCTTCACGCCAGTTGAGATGAGCGTGAGTATCAAAAATCTCCATCAATTAAGAGACCTCCGCTCCCGGCTCTACGCCTTCCGGAACAGACAGCAGAGCGTAATCGCCGTTAGGTTTTTCGGCACAGAGGATCATGCCGTAGGAATCAAATCCACGGAGCTTTCTCGGTGCGAGGTTCGCCACCCAAACGACCATCTTGCCGACCATTTCTTCCGGAGTATAGTACTGCGCGATACCCGAGAGTACCTGCATCTTTCTGTCGCCGACATCGAGCTGCATGCGCAGGAGCTTGTCCGCTTTCGGGACCTTCTCGCACTCGAGGACCTTCGCTGCGCGGAGCTCAAGCTTCGCGAAATCATCATAAACGATCTCGTCCTTGTGCTCGAGGACCTTGCCCTGGGCAGCAGCGAGAGCCGCCTCGGAGATCTTAGAGAGTTCTTCCATCTCCTTATCCATATCCAGTCTCGGGAAAAGCACTTCTCCCTTCTGAACTGTTACGTTTGCAGCAAGAGCGCCTACCTTATCGGATGCATCCCAGGCACATACGTCCTCGGAAGCGCCGATCTGCTTCCAGATCTCCGGGCAGGTGTTCGGCATTACAGGGTTCAGCAGGATCGAGCACATACGGATCGTATCCAGCAGGTTATAAAGAACTGTTGCCAGACGTGTCTTCTTGCTCTCATCCTTCGCGAGAACCCACGGAGCGTTCTCATCGATGTACTTGTTCGCTCGGGCGATGACCTTGAAGATCTCCGCCAGAGCGTTCGAGATATGCAGGTCGCCGTAGTTCTGTTCAACGAACGGGCGGAGTGCTTTTACCATATTGAGAAGCTCATCGTCGAGCGGATCTGTCTCACGCTCGGTAGGAAGAGTTCCGTCGAAGTACTTGATCGCCATCGCAACGGTTCTGGAAACGAGGTTTCCGAGGTCGTTCGCCAGGTCAGTATTGATCCTCTGGACCATCTGCTCGTTAGAGAACGGGCAGTCTGCGCCAAACGGCATCTCACGGAGGAGATGGTAACGGACAGCGTCTACACCGTAACGGTCAGCGAGGATAAATGGATCGATGACGTTACCTGTGGACTTACCCATCTTCGCGCCGCCGAATGTGATCCAGCCATGACCATAGATATGCTTCGGAAGCGGAATATCCAGAGCCATCAGCATTGCCGGCCAGATGAGAGAGTGGAAACGGATGATCTCCTTCGCCATGACATGAATGTCTGCCGGCCAGTACTTCTCGAAATCGTTATAAGTTGAGTTACCGTAACCGAGCGCCGTGATATAGTTGCTGAGCGCGTCGATCCAGACGTATACGACGTGCTTCTCATCGAAGGATACCGGAATACCCCATTTGAAGCTCGTTCTGGAAACGCACAGATCCTCGAGACCCGGCTTGATGAAGTTATTGATCATCTCGTTGACACGGGACTTCGGCTCGAGGAAGTTTCTCTCCTCGTCGAGAAGCAGTGCTTCGAGCTTATCGGAGAACTCGGAAAGCTTAAAGAAGTAAGCCTCTTCCTCAGCGTCTACGACTTCACGTCCGCAGTCCGGGCACTTGCCGTCCTTGAGCTGGCTCTCTGTCCAGAAGGACTCACACGGTGTGCAGTACTTGCCGACATACTTGCTCTTGTAGATGTAGCCCTTGTCGTAGAGATCCTTGAAGATCTTCTGTACGGACTCTACGTGATACGGGTCGGTCGTTCTGATGAAACGGTCGTATGTGATATCGAGGCGCTCCCAGAGTTTCTTGAAGTTAGCGACGATCTCGTCAACATAAGCTTGCGGTGTAACGCCTGCTTCCTGTGCCTTCTTCTCGATCTTCTGGCCGTGCTCATCGGTTCCTGTTAAGAACATGACATCGTAGCCCTGCATTCGCTTATATCTGGAGACCACGTCGCACGCAAGTGTTGTATAGCAATGACCAACATGCGGATTGCCGGACGGGTAATAGATCGGGGTCGTGATGTAAAACTTCTCTTTATTGCACATAATTCTATGCGCCTCCTTCTTTTGCTGAATGCATCTTGATATTATAACAAGAATAAAAAGAGAAAACAACGAAGCATTCTTTGACACAAAAAGTCCATGAATACGTCTCTAAAAGCACTCTTACAGCGACTTTTACAGGGTTTTTCGCCTGCCGGCACTCAGTCTTTCCCCGAGATCAGCTTCTCGGAGAATGCGATTCTGCCCTTCTCGCCGAAATCCGGCTCACTGCCCTTAAGATCATAGATCAGGATCGCTTCCTGCCCGGGCTTGACCTCCACCAGCGTTCTTCCGGAGCGGTCGTAAAGAGCCGTCGGCGCAGTCTGGAACGGGAATGTCGTATTGCAGGTAAGTGTATAAGTTACATTTTCTACCGCGCGGGTGCGCACATGCCCGCGGATCAGGTTATATCTGTCCGGATCCTCTCTATCTGAAACATCGTAGAAGATGATGATATTCAGGTTCGTCTTCTCGCGGTAAAGCTCGCGGAAATACTCCGGGAATCTTACTTCGAAGCAGATACGCACTCCGACACGGATACCGTCCACATCGAAAACTCCGGGTTCCTCGCCCGCTGAGAAGTTCTCCGAGTCCCAGCCCCACAGCGCACGCTTACTGTAGCGCTCGACCTGACCGCTGGGAGTAAATACCAGCGCCGTGTTATAAAACATATTCTCGGTGGCTGGCGCGTCACCCATGAGAGGCGCATCCCACACCGTGCATTCTTCTTTGATGATCGTGCCGATCAGAACATAGATATCGTGACACCAGGCCGCCTCGGCGATCGCGTGATGTGCTTTTTCTACCGCCTGAAAATCGATCCTGTGGACACTGTCGATATCTCTCGGAGGATAACCGGTCACCGCACATTCGGGGCATACCAAAAGACGCACACCGCTCTTCGCTGCGCGCTCGATTGCACGAAGAATGCTGTTGCAATTCTTCTCTACATCGCCACAAACGGGAAATTGATAGGCGGCAATCTTCATGGTCATCTCCTTATTACTTCCAGCCCGGTCAACTCAGGCCCAGCACTCGTTCCCCAACACGATTCGACAACAATCTATGCATCCCCACCGCGATAGATTATATCTTAAATTTTTTATCTTGGATACTACACTTTCAAAACTCTGCTGTCTACGTGAATATATGATAAAATAGGATAGACTTTCAGGAAATGGGAAACAGGGGTAAATGAAATGTCCGAAAACACTTCTCCGATAAACTTAAGATGTCAGGTCTGTGGCGGAACGATCCGCAATGACTATCTGAGCGCGACCTGCGTATGCGCGAACTGCGGAAATAAGTGGGCCATGAGGGATATGTTCCCGGAGTATGAGAAGCACGCTTCCGCAGTCGAGAAGATCCAGCAGGCCAGAAGTCTCATGGAGGAAAAGCCCGACGTGACGAAGATCTCCCGGGCGAAGATGCTTTTCCAGCAGGCGTCGACAGAGTGTTTCCACACCGACTCCGTCTCCGCGGAGCTCCTGAAGACCTGTAAGGACGGCATGAAAGAGACAGAGCTTCTCCGTCACTATGCCGTAGGTCTTTCCCATATGGAGAAAAAGAGTTACCGTCAGGCGCTCTCGGAATTCGAGAGAGTCCCGGACTACCGCGACTCCGGTAAACTCATCGAAGAATGTAAGGTCCTTGCCGTCAAGGACAAGAAGAAACTGATCCCGATCGCGGTCATTATCGGACTTATCATCCCGACCGTTCTCGGCGTTCTTCTTTACGAGAAGACACCGGTCCCGATCTGGGCGATCATCCCGATCGGCATCGCTCTGGCCGCAGGCTGCGCCTACGCGGTATATCAGGAAAATACACTGTCGATCGTCATCATGGTACTGTCTTTCCTATCCGCCGTACCACTCATCATATTCATGGTACTGGCTTACGGATATCACATGGAAACGGGCCCCGCGGCGACGATTGCCATTGGCGCGCCGGTCGCGTTTATTATCGCAGTAGCATTTAATTCGAAGCCGGGAAAGGTCGAGTAAGGAGAAGCATATGCTCTATATCGTCTGCGCGCTTTCTCCCGAGGCGAAGCCTCTGATCTCCGCTCTTTCCCTCCGTAAGGATCCTTTCGCGTGTCCGTATGACACGTTCTTTGCAGAAGACAGTTCCGTGGTCATGGCGATCTCCGGCATGGGCACTGTGGCCGCCGCATCCGCGACGACCTATCTTCTCACCCGTTTCGGATTCCGTCCCGAGAAAGACTTCCTCGTCAACTTCGGTTCCTGCGCCGGACGACAGCCCGGCTTTCACCTGATCAATAAGATCACCGATGAAGCGACCGGCCGATGCTTCTTCCCGGACATGCTCTACGATCTTTCCTCATGCGGTCTTCCCGCTTCCTCGGAAAAAGCACTCGTGACCGTAAGTAAAGTCGTCGCTTCTTTGGAGGATCCAAACCTTCTTTACGAGATGGAAGCGTCTGCCGTTTTCCAGGCGGCATCGCGCTTTATCCCGCCGCATCGTATGCTTTTCCTGAAGTATGTTTCCGATTCAGGAACCGATGATCCGAAGAAGATCACCGCCGCGATGCTCCAGGAGGGCGCGAAGCAGCAGGTGGATAAAGTCATTGCTGTCCTGAAATATCTGGAAACGATCGAAGAAGACGATAATGAGATCGACGAAGATCTCTTTCTCAATACATTCCTGAACCTCAAAGCGAGCGAGACCATGCGGCACGAACTGCGCCAGCTTTTCCGCTATGCGAAGACCGAGGGCACCGATATGGAGAAGATCCTGGATGAACTCGAGAAGGAAGGCAGATATCCTGTGAACTCCAAGCGTGAGGGAAAGGAGGTCATCGATGTCATCCGGCAAAGACTTATATAACTTCCCCTTCTCTCACATCTACGTCGAAGAAAAGGTGATGGATCACGAGCTGGTGAAGAGCATCCTTGCCCGATTCAGTAAGTCAGTGGTCATCCCGATCACACACTATAAGGATGTATTCAACCGCCCGCGCCAGAGTTTTCTGCTTCAGAAGACCGCGCCTTCCCTGATCCTCGCGAAGAACACGGGATCGTCCGTCTTCAAGGGCGCGCCGGTCTGCCAGGATTTCGGATATGACCACTTCTACTACACCTCCTGCGCGAGGAACTGCATCTATGACTGCGAATACTGTTTTCTCCGTGGCATGTACGGCTCCGGCAACGTCGTGATCTTCGTAAATCTCGAGGACACTTTCGCCGAGGTTGAAGCACTTCTAAGAGAGCACCCCGTTTACCTCTGTGTCTCCTACGACACCGACCTGATGGCCATGGATAACCTCACAGGATATGTCTCCCGATGGGCCGAGTTTACGAAGGAACACGAAGATCTCACGATCGAGATCCGCACCAAATCGTTCCGGAAAGACCTTTTCGACAAGATCAAACCCTGTGACCGCGTGATCTTCGCCTACACGGTCTCCCCACAGGAGATCATAGAAAAGTACGAAAAGAAGACCGCTTCTCTTTCCGACAGGCTCTCCGCGGCAGCCTGCGCGATGGAGAAAGGCTTTCCGGTAAGACTGTGCTTCGATCCCCTGATCTACGTCAGAAACTGGAAAGATATATACGCATCGATGCTTTCCGAGGTAAAAAAACATATCGACGGTCATCGATTAAAGGATGTCAGCGTCGGATCCTTCCGTATCTCGTCGGAGTACATCAAGAAGATCCGAAAAGACTTCCCGGCTTCTTCCATCTGCCAGTTCCCCTACGAGAACATCGGCGGCTACATGCAGTACCCCGAAAACATCAGAAACGAGATGGAAAACACCCT
>DBYF01000128.1:58476-90577 GCA_002310155.1 Mageeibacillus sp. UBA1193
GAAGAGGTAAGAAACTGCCCCAAGTGCGGCGCGCGGCTTCTCTCCGAAGTCTGCCAGTTCTGCGGCACATATATCGGTGAAGTCGCGACCGGAGATCTGACTCCCGAGTATCCTCTTGTAGAGTGCAAAAACGGCAAGCTCGGTTTCTGGAACATCGGATTTCCCTTTATGTTCGGAGGCATCTTCCTGGGTGTTTCTCTTCCCATGTTGATCATCTTCCTGGCAACCGGATTTGCACCCTGGTATATTATACTCTTCTTCATTCCGTTCATTCTGATCGGCATCATCTCCATCATCGTCGGGATCCGCGCATTCTTGCGTCACCTTTCGGTCAAAAAAAGCGGGGTCGTCCGTACCGGCGTAGTATACGGATATATGGATGACACGGTCGCCTATAACGGCGTCAACGCGCAGAAGATCAAGATCCTCCTGGATACTTCCGAGGGAAAGAAGTTCATCCTTCTTCCGCTCGGCACGACCACCAAGCCTTATGAAGTCAACAGCGAAGTGCAGGTCATGCTTATGGGCGACAGTGCGATGATCCTGGACAAAGAGATCAAATGGTAAATCGGGAAAGGGAAAAGAAATGACAAAGACCGCCATCGTCACCGGAGCTTCTTCCGGAATCGGAAAAGCCATCTGTGAGACTCTCCTCAATATGGACTATGAGGTCTACGGCATCGGCCGTGATTTCAGCCGCTCCGGGAATATAGATGAGCATGTATCTTTTCACAAAGTCGAATTTGACCTGCTCGAGACTTCCAAGATCGAACCGACGATCCGGGACATCTCCAAGGGAAAGACGATCGATCTTCTCGTCAACTGCGCAGGAGTCGGCTTCTACGGACTTCACGATGAGATCAAGCCGGAGAATATCTCCGAGCTCGTCAGAACGAATCTCGAAGTGCCTCTTCTTCTCTCGAATATCCTTTTGAAGAAACTGAAAGAAACTAAAGGAACGATCCTTAACATCGCTTCCGTCACAGCCAACCAGAGCAACCCTCACGGAGCTGCTTACGGTGCGACAAAGGCAGGTCTTCTCAGTTTCGGCAAAAGTCTCTTTGATGAAGTAAGAAAACACGGTGTGAAGGTCACCACGATCCTTCCGGACATGACCGATACGAACCTCTACAGGAACGCGGACTTCGAGGCATCGAAAGAAGAAAACGCACGGCTCGTTCCACAGGACGTGGCAGATGCCGTGCGCTATATTCTGTCAGCTGATCCGCATATGGTCATCACGGAGTTTACCATCAGACCGCAGCTTCACCGTATCGAGAAGAAGTGATCCTCTCAGGCACCCTTCTGTGTGCCGCCCCACTCTACTACCGTGAATCCTTTTCTATCCGGGCGTTCCGGCAGCGTAAGCGCGCGGTCTTCCGGGATCTCCACTGCTTCATCTAATGGCTTAAAGACCATGTAGACACGGATCTCCGTATCCGGCGCGGGCACCACATTCAGCTTCGCCCACTCGTTATACTTCTCATTCGGGAATGAGATCAGGTTATACGGGCTTGCCTGAAGCTTCGGGAGCCAGTACGAGATGAAGTCATCGATCTCACTGTCGTTCAGTCCGCTTGCCGCGAGGTATTCTTCCAGGAATGCCGCCGTGTCTTCTGAAGCGACGCATGCTGCCTTCTCGAAGACATCACCGCCCATCTCCTGCTCACCTTCCCAGAAGAGGTAATCATAGTATCTGGACGTACCCTTATCAAGGATCTTTCCACCCGGGTATGCCGTCACGTTCCAGCCGTTCCCGTACTCCGGATACGAGCAGGTCATTCTTCCCTCGAGATCCAGGGTCACGGAGACATCCATTTCTTTTTCCGGATACAGGTAGATCACCGGCTTCTCTTCTACTTCGAGAGGAGTCGTCTCAATTTCCTTCTCGGAGACCACCCTGAAGTCCGCCATGCACTCGACGACACCGTCTTCACGGGACAGTACGATCGTATACTTGCCATTATCGAAATCATCGAGTTCGAGGAAGTACATCAGCCCGTTAGAGGTTTCCCCGGTATCGACATCTTCTCTGGAAATCTTTTTCCCGCTCGCCGAGACCAGCGCGTCCTTGATCTCCCACTCATACTTCTTGTTATACTCGAAGATACGCGCCGTCAGCGCGATCTTACCGGTCTTCTTCAGATCATGCTTTTTATAGACCTTATCCGAGAAAAAGACCTGCAGCGTCAGCTTGTCTCCCTCGCATGCCTGTTTCTCTTCACGCATGCCCAGGAGCTCTGCATCCTCCACCCACAGGTCATCTTCATCTTGAGGGAACATCACGCCGTCACAGGTGACATTCTCTTTATCCGGATCTCCCGAAAGCACTTTCACGGTTTTCTTTTTCGAACAGGCACAGCTTGCGGTCAGTACCGCACAAGTCAATGCCAGAGCCATACACTTGACTGTTAATTTCTTCATCCTCATAATCACTTTCTTCTCCTTCAAAAGCACTAATGAGGCAATTAATTTCCTCTAGGTCAAGTATATCACACGCGGATCGTAAGGACGCTGTTCTTTCCGTTCAGTTCGATCGTGTTCTTCGCGTTCGGATCAAGCGGAAGATCGCAGCGGATCTCATTGTTTTTTCCTTCGCATCTCGTATTGAAAACAAATCCTTCCGGTACGATCAGTTCCGCCTCGCCCTTGAGAAGATTGATATCGATATTTCCATCGATCCTGTCCGCGATGATCTTGATTCTACCTTCGCCGTCGATCTCGAGTCTCTCGAAAGAAATGCCCTTCAGATTGAGTGTCGTATTCTCGATGAACACCTCAATATTTCCGGCCATCGGAGGGATGCCGACGAGTGCTTTTTCCACACCGTCAATATCGATATCCGCCTGGTCGCGGTCTGTATCGAACTTCACCTTCGAGGGCACCACGATGGTGTCATTATCTGTCGCGAAAAGAGTAGCTTCTGCTGCCTTCTTGATCTTGATGTCGTAGTCCTTCATTTTTTCATTCCTCCATCTGCTGTGTTTATTCTGTCGGCTGTTTTCCCGACCGTCTTTGCTCTTTACGGTTTCAGAATATCACGCAGAATAAAGGAAATCCTTAAACGATTATTAAATGCGGTCTGTGGTCTCAGATCGTAAACTCGAGAATGTTGCTGATCGGCGCATACACGTCTTCAACATAGCCCTCGATATACACTTTGTACGAGCCCTTCCGATCCGGAGACAGAACATGTTCCGCATCAAGTGTTTCGCCACTGATACTTTCTCTATAGATGATCACCCCATCGCATTCCACATGCCACAATATGGCCCCCTTCATGCCCGAGAGGTTGCCTCCGTTTTCGAGGATATCGCTGGTAACGGAATAATCATCATTCAGTGTGATCTGAAGAAGCTCGAGAGATTCGATCTCCTCTCCCCGTTTTTCCTTGTATGACAGGTAGTGGTATACTTCACTGCCGCCATTGAGAGTAAACTCCGCAGAACAGTTTACAAATGAAAGCTCAGTGACCCATCCGGCCAGGCCGCCCTCTTTCGCAGATCCCCCGGTACTGATATTTCCTTGCGCATGTACATTCTCCCACTTTCCATCTCCAACGAATTGGCCTACACATATTCCTACATTACTGAGTCCGGAAACATGCGCATTGGTAAAGGAGATATTCTTCATTGTCAGATCCTTACTGTATCCGACAAAGCCGCAGTCTTCGCGCCCACCATCAAGTCTTAGTCCGTTGACCGTATGTCCCTGACCATCGATCAGGCCGCAAAATTCATGGACTTCTCCACTTCTTTCCGAGATCCATCCCATCGGCATCCAGTCGTATCCCTCAAGATCGATGTCATCTTCAAGATACACTTCGCAATAAGAGGAAAGATTCCGGTCCGAAGTATTCACGTAATAGACTACGGATGCGAGCTGTTCAGGCGTAGAGACATGGAAACTCGGAGCACTATCGTTCATCCACTTACGATCCACGAGTTCCATGATGTTTCCCGTATCGTATTCTTTTTCCCATGCGGACATATTCTTTATCTCGTCCGGAAGCTCATACTCATATTTTGAAGCATCCATACCCTGGCTCTTATACCACTGATACGCATCTACCAGCAAATAGTTACCGGACTGGCCGCCTATTTCAGCCGTCACCTGATTCTTATCCACATCCACTTTCGCACCAGCGACCTCAGAGCAGACAAAAGCATCATCGGAACTGTAAAGCAGGAGAAGATTCTCTTCCGGGACACCCATCAGTTTGTCTTCTTCATAGTTGAAGATAAGCAGTGTTTTGTTAGGGTCCGGCAATTTACTTGAAAAAGAGGTACTCGCATTATAGTTTGTCGGAGTCCAGTAAACGCATACTGCCACGCCGACCACTCCCGGGACACTGTCGCTCCATTCATCTTCATACATATCGACCTTGAATGAAATATCGGAGATCAGTTTCACTTCCACAGACCCGATACCGCGACGGTTCTTATCCCTGACCTTATAACTGAATTCCTGTGCCCCGGAATAATCATCAACGCTTTCTTCGGGAACATCCGAACTTGCGTCTGCATCGCTTGTATCTTTGTCGGAGATGTCTTCGGAGGAAGTCTTTGTCTCACGGTCTTTCTTATCCGTTTTTTTCGAAGAACCGCACCCCGTTATCCCCATGAGCATCGCAAGAATAAGAAGTATGGCCATCACATGTTTTCTGCACATTGCGAAATCTCCTTTCTCCGAAAAGAATCACAGTTCCATTATACAAAAAAAGAACAGGCCGCTCGACCTGTTCTTTTCTAAAAGCACTCGTTTTTGTTATTTCAGTTTCCGTTTGCCGAACCGTTCGCGCCGGTACCACGCATCGCGTCGAAGACTTCCTTATCCGCAAAGGAGACCTTGACGGAACGTACGAAGTGATCGTTGGAGTTGGTACGCAGAAGCAGGTTGATGATCGTCTCGGTGACCGGCGCAGTCTCCATCTGGGAGAATGCTTTTCGGATCGTCCATACGGCATCGAGTTCTTCCTGGGACATCAGGAGATCCTCGCGACGCGTACCGGACTTGTTGATATCGATCGCCGGGAAGATACGCTTCTCGGAGAGCTTTCTGTCGAGGTAGACTTCCATGTTACCGGTACCCTTGAATTCCTCGAAGATAACTTCGTCCATTCGGGATCCGGTCTCGATGAGAGAGGTCGCTACGATCGTAAGGCTTCCGCCGTTCTCGATATTTCTTGCCGCACCGAAGAAACGCTTCGGTCCATAGAGAGATCCCGGATCCAGACCACCGGACAGCGTACGGCCGGTCGGTGTGATCGTCAGGTTGTAAGCACGTGCCAGACGAGTCATGGAGTCGAGGAGGATAACGACATCCTCACCCATCTCAACAAGACGCATCGCGCGCTCGAGAACGAGCTCGGTAACACGTGTATGGTTCTCCGGCTTCTTATCGAATGTGGAGTATACGACTTCGCCCTTGATAGAGCGCTGCATGTCGGTAACTTCCTCCGGACGCTCATCGATGAGAAGTACGATGAGCTTCGTCTTCGGGCTGTTCTGTGTGATCGCGTTCGCGATCTTCTGCAGAAGGATCGTCTTACCTGCTTTCGGCGGGGAAACGATCATACCACGCTGTCCTTTACCGATTGGGGATACGAGGTCGATGATACGTGTACTGAGCTCCTGCTTTCCGGTCTCGAGACGGAATCTCTCATCCGGGTAGATAGGGGTAAGTCTCTCAAAGTGCGGACGGCGTCCGAGCTTATCGATCTCCACGTCGTTAACTGTCGTGATATAGCTTAATGCCAGGTTCTTCTCCTGACCTCTCTTCGGAAGCGCAAAACCACGGATCTGGTCACCGATACGGAGTCCGAAACGGCGGATCAGATTGGTCGGTACGAATACGTCCTGCGGAGACGGCAGATAGTTCTCTCTTCTGACAAAACCATATCCGCCATCGGAAACGAGCTCAAGCACACCCACGAACTCGATCGGCTCGATCTGCGGCTTATTATTCTCAGGCGCGTTCTCGCCTTCCTGGGAAGCCTTCTCTTCCGAAGAACCTTCACCCTCAGCAGAAGGCGCTGCCTCACCTGCCGGACGGATCTCCACACTTCTGTGGCGGCCCTTCTTATTCTTACCGTTTCTTCCCTGCTGGGCATTCTCCTTCGGAGCTTCGGTCTTTTCTTCCGGTGCTTTCTCAGAAGTCTCTTCCGCAGGCTTCTCGGAAGGTTCATCCTTCGGCTGTCCAGCAGCTTCAGAAGCCTCTTCCTTCTTACCTTTCTTCTTATTTCTGGACTTCTTATCGGAAGATTTCTCTTCCTTCGGAGCTTCCTCTTTCTTATCCGAAAGCACTTCTGCACTTTCTTCTTTTACAGCAGAAGCTTCAGACGCAGGTGCAGCCTCAGCTGTCTCTGCCGCTTCCTTTTTCTTTTTCGATCTGGACTTGGAAGCCGGTGCCGCCTCGCTCTTTTCAGCAGGAGCTGCTTCAGCCTCGGACTTCTCCGCAGACTTTTCTTCTGTCTTCGCCTTCTTCGTCTTCTTTGCCGGGGCCTTTTCTGCCTTTACCGGCTCCTCAGAAGCAGCTGCTTCTGTCTTTTCTTCAGAAACTGTTTCGTCTTTCTTTGCTGTCTTTTTCTTCGGCGCTGCTGCCTTCTTCGCCTTCGCCTTCGGCTCAGCCTTTTCAGCTGCTGCCGGCTGCTGGGAACGCTTCTGTTCAGCATCGAGAAGACTCGCAAGCTCTGCCTGGCTCATGTTCTCCGCCTGATCAGGAGTGACCAGCTGGAATGCTACTGCAATTGCAGAAAGAGCCTCTTTGCTTTTCGAGAAAAAATCTTCTTGGGCCACAAATTTACCTCACTTGTCAAAATTGGAATCGTTCTTCGTACACCTGCATATGGACATACATATACATCAAATAGGAGCAGGGATTATTGAATTAATTCTTTTGCGAAACGAATGATACCTCATCTGTATTGCTATTTTCCCTTCTCCGAGAAAACTATGGAACGCAATACATCTTTAAACTGTTGACATTATATGCTTTCCGCCTCGCGATTGTCAACTTTATCACATTCCGATACAGGCTTCCTATCAAAAAGGACTCGTCGCAATGACGAGTCCTTACTGTGTCTTTATTGATCCGGTTTGATCCGATCAGGTATCGCCGAGGGCAGCGAACTTGTCCATCATGCCGAGTGCTTTACCAGTACCGATCGCAACGCAGGAAACTGTATCTTCAGCAACACATACATCGATACCGATCTTAGTCGCGAGCATTCTGTCGAGACCATAAAGCAGCGCACCACCACCGGTCATTACGATACCACGCTGGGAGATATCGGCCATGAGCTCCGGCGGAGTTCTCTCGAGTACGGAGTGAACGGCATCGAAGATAGCGGCTACCGGCTCTTCAAGAGCTTCGAGCATCTCAGTGGAAGAAACGGTAACTGTCGCCGGAAGACCGGTGATGAGGTTACGTCCACGGACATCCATGGTCATTTCTTCTTCTCTCGGATAAGCACATCCGATGTTGATCTTTAATTCTTCCGCAGTCTTCTCACCGATGAGAACGTTGTGCTTACGGCGGACATGCTTAACGATTGCTTCGTCGAACTTGTCGCCCGCAACCTTCAGGGAGAAGTCTACTACAGGCTCACAGAGGGAGATAACAGCGATATCTGTTGTACCACCGCCGATATCTACGATCATGGAACCGCATGCTTTGGTAATATCGATGCCGGCACCGATAGCAGCAGCGATCGGCTCACGGATCAGGAATACATCCTTCGCGCCGGCATGACGGCATGCATCCTCAACGGCCTTCTGTTCAACCGGAGTGATAACGGAAGGTACACAAACAACGATCGTCGGACGGAAGTATGTCGCACGGATACCCTGACATACACGGCCGATGAAAGCCTTCAGCATGACCTCTGTTACTTTAAAGTCGGAAATAACACCATCTCTCAGCGGACGGATCGCCTCAACGACACCCGGAGTTCTACCAAGCATCAGGCTGGCGCTCTCACCTACCGCCAGAACGGTTCCTGTCTTCGTATTTACCGCAACAACGGAAGGTTCCTTAAGAACTACGCCCTTGCCGCGGACATAAATAAGGACACTGCTTGTGCCCAAATCAATACCAATATCTAATCCTAAGCCCATGATCGACACCTCATATATAGAAAAATACGTGATCCACGTATTGTTATGCACAAATAAACACGTTAATGATACAATAAATGTGCTTATCTTTCAACGCTACGACATTGCATTCATTTTACAAATCGGGGTGAAATTGTGAAGAATCTATTGGCATATCTGCTCATGGCGTGCGGAGTTACAGCCGTTTTCTTCGACGGGATCCTGCCCTCATGCGTGATTTTCGCCCTGACGATCCTCGGATATATCGCCATGCCGTTCTTCGCAAGAGCTCTTGTAGACGGTTTTTTCCTTACGAGAAACACATATAAGTATTTCCTTCGTATTGCCTTTACTGCCTACCTTTCCCAGGCCGCGTTACTGCTGTCGTATCTTCTTTGGGATGGAGGGCCGAAGCCCCGCCGTTTCAATATCGCTTTCACCCTGCTGATCGCATTCATCTTTCTTTACGGTCTGGAGCTTCTGGTATCCCTGCCACGCGACCGTGTTGCCTCGATGAATCTGATCGAGCCGAACAGTACTTCCCACAGCACACGATATGGTGTCGTTCTACCCAGCACAGAAGCGAATAACCTTCCTCGCGGCATGAAGGTCCCGAAGTGGCCTAGAACCACACTTCACGGTCTGGCGATCCTTCTTTTTGCGATCTGCATGCTCCTGATCACGTTCCTGCCGCTGACGATGTCTTTAATGTCCGTGATGTGCGCGGTGATGTTTTATTTCCTGCACCGCTGGAAGATCGATAACCGCGTCTTCGTCGCGATGATCTTCTATGCCGCTTTTTCCGCATGCTACACGTATCTTTACTTCCGCATGACAGGTTCAATCACATGGGAAGGCGTATCACTCTTCGGCTTCATGCTTTGCCTTCTGCTTCCGAGCAAAAAGAGAAAGAAGCCGAAGGTGTTCTACAGAGCGTTTTATCTTCTCTATCCGCTTACGATCGCCGTCTGCGCGCTCGTCGCTTACTTAGTCAGTTAATGCATTTTCTGCGGAATCAGAACACATCATTCTTCCGTCCATTCAGGATCATGGAAACCGCTTAGATCCACCGATCTCTCTTTCTGTTTTCTTTCCCACTCGAAGCGGATCAGTCCTGCGATAAGCTGCCGGATATTCCCTTCTACAAACGCAAGGTCCTGATTATGGTTTGCTACATCTATTGAAATTTCCCTGAGCTTGGGGTATATCTCTTCCCTTTCCAATTCGATTTCTTTCATTCGGACGGACATCTTGCTATACGCTTCCAATTCCCGTGCCGTCAGAGCATAATCATTCAAAATCTTATAGTTGATTGGTTTGATTCCCTGTTTCAACTTTTCATATTCTTTCTCCATCTCGATCCACTTGTCATTCAACCGCCTATTGTTGCTTCTGACATCGTTCATCGTGCCGAAGAATTTGATGACAGTTTCATTTTCCGGAACGATCATTTTGAACATTTCAAAATATAGCCTGTCACTTTCCTCACAGGCAGCAAGCGCTTCTTCGATGCGAACTATCATCGTCGGGACATGCGCTTTCTTCATATGAAACTCTATATCCTGCAGTGGATTCTGAAGGTTTTCCCATGTGGCAGCGCAGAGAATGCGTCCCCGAAGCGCCTCAAAATTCTTCGGTTCGGACGCAAGGATGTATTCATAGATCGCGTCCGCCTTGATGAACTGGGATTCCTTAAGAGCTTCTTCTGCCTCGCTGTGCGCAATCTCATCGCGGATGAAATCATAGTCATATGACAACCCGCAGAACGGACATTCATATACCTGTCTGTTCAGATTAACGACCAGTTCTCCTCCACAGGAAGTACATGACAGAGATGCTTTCAGCCCCAGCTTTTTCTCGTCATCGGTTTTTACGTCTTTTCCGGAATCCTTCCGAAGCTTTTCCTGCTTGATCTCTTCCGGTTCCAGGTCCTCAAGCTGCGAATAGAATTGAGCAAATCCTTTCGAAAATCTCTGGATCCTCTCTCTGTTTTTGGCAAGTTCTTCTGCTCTTTCCGCAGGGGTCAGAGGAATAGAACCACTTGCCGTATACATCTTCACAGGGGCTTTCTCAAGGTTTTCCTTTTGCTGCCTGTTCGTACGGATAAATCTCGCGATCTCCCTCAGAAGAATGAGCTTATGGAAGTATTCTTTCCCTTCCGGTTCTGTCATCTCTTCAGCATGCGCCAGTGATGAAGGAATAATGCAGATGACTTTTTCCGGCTTGCGCAATTCCGTCGGAAGGTTGATCCCGGCTTCACAGAGGAGATTCCCACGAAGCGCCAGGAAATTGTGCGGATCTTTCTGCAGGATAAACTCGTACTTTTCTTTTGCAGAATCATACTGCAGCATCTTCTGTGAAGCTGCCGCCTGCTCCAGGATGATCCGTGAACGGAAATACTCATAGTCATAGAAAACACTGCAGTACGGACATTCATACTGCTGACGGTCATTATGGACGATAAGTGCTCCACCGCACTTGGTGCAGCTGTGGCTCCTGATCAGTGTCATTTATCTTCTGGTCCTCCGATCGTTTTCTGTGACGGATCCCTGTCCGATTCGATCTTCACCAAAGTGCGCAAGTGCTTTTCGATCAGTTTGATGGAGTGCTCCGCTTCCGCGCTCAGTTTTGAGATCTCCTCAACGGTCTCGTTGAGCTGCTCATCGACGACCGACCGGCTGTCGTACACTTCGTCGATCTCTTTTTGCACGGCACGCACTTTGGCATGATAGTAAACTTCCTCAATTAGAAAAGTGCCGTCTTTCCTTCGCTTGTCACGCTCATCGAGATACTTGTTCCGTTCTTCCGTCAGCATATCCATCTCATCTTCGAGTTCACCTCTGGTCTTGGTAAGACGGTGACTGTCCATCCGGAAACGGTTCGTCGGGCTGCTGTGATCAATGTAGTCCTCATACTCCGGGAAGATCTTCACGAATTCTTCAAAGTACGGTCTGTCCGATGTTTCGCAGACGGAAACGGCATCTTCGACACGCTCCTTCATGGTCGGGATATGTGCTTTCCGCATGTAGATCTCCGCGTTCTTCGAAGCGATCTCCAAACCTGTCCATTTGGCCGCGCAGAGGATGCGTCCGCGAAGCGCGGTAAAGTTCTTCGGATCGACCGTAAGGATATAGGCATAGATCGCATCCGCCTTGAGGAACTGGGACTTCGCAAGTGCTTCCTGCGCCTCGTCCATCGCCGTCTCATCGCGGATAAAGTCGAAGTCATAGGTCACACCGCAGAACGGACATTCGTACACCTGCCTGTCGAGATTGACGATCAGTTCACCTCCGCAGGAATCACAGGACTTTGACACCTTCAGGTTCACCTGGATCAGGCCGTGCTCCTTCTGTGTTCCTTCGTCTGCGCGCGCCTTCGTTGTTTCTTTTAAGTCTTCCGGTTCAAGCTCTAAAAGCTGCTTATAAAGTTTGCTGAAATCTTCCGAAAACCTCTTGCTCTTTTCCCTGTTTCTGGCAAGAGCTTCCGAACGCTCGGCCTGCGTCTCAAACATACGGCCACCGTCACCGGAAACACCGCGACTGCCAGCCTTTTCGATACGTTCCTTTTCCTGCTGATTGGCACGGGTATACTTGGCGATCTCGTACATAAGACGGATCTTGGCAAAATACGGTTTTTCTTCCGGATCCGCGTCCCCTTCAGCTTCGTTGAGCGAAGCGGGTGTGATGCGAAGAAGATTCTCCGGCTTGGATAACTCGGACGGACGGTTGATCTTCGCGTCACAAAGAAGGATACCGCGAAGCGCACGGAAACTGTACGGGTCTTTCTTCAGGAGAAACTCATACTTCTCTCTGGCCGAATCGTACTGGAGCATCTTCATGGATGAATCCGCCTGATCGAGGATATCCTCTGAGCGGAAATACTCATAGTCATAGAAAACACTGCAGTACGGACATTCATACTGCTGACGGTCGCTATGGACGATAAGCGCGCCGCCGCACTTGGTACAGGTATGGCTCTTGATCAATGTCATCTTCCCAAGACCTCCGATACAACTCACAAAACCCCAAAAACCACGCTGTAAAGCTATAAACTGACTATACCGAAAACAGAAGGACATATCAAGAGATTCTGATTTCGTATAAAGAAGTGCTATTTCCTGACCAGTTCCTAAATAAATATCGCGCGCGCGAAAAAATCTGCTATAATGTGTTTTCGTAAGTTTCTATATAAAGAGAGGTATGAAACATGGCCTATTCAACTGATGTCGATCGTAAATGGCAAAAGAAATGGGAAGACACCAAGCTTTACAAATTCGACCCGAACAAGAAGGGCGAAAAGCTGTACGTACTGGAGATGTTCTCCTATCCGTCCGCAGCAAACCTTCACCTCGGTCACTGGTATAACTATTCACTGACAGACTCCTGGTCCCGCATGAAGCGCATGCAGGGCTATAACGTTTTCCATCCGATGGGATTCGACTCCTTTGGTCTGCCGGCTGAGAACTACGCGATCAAGACAGGTATCCACCCGAAGGATTCCACTCTTCACAATATCGAGATCATGGAACAGCAGCTCAAGAACATGGGCGCTACCTATGACTGGGATTATGAGATCGCTACATGTAAGCCGGAGTACTACAAGTGGAACCAGTGGATCTTCTTAAGACTCCTCGAGAAAGGTCTCGCTTATAGAAAGAATGCACCGGTAAACTGGTGCCCGCAGTGTAATACCGTACTTGCTAACGAGCAGGTTATCGACGGCGCATGTGAGCGCTGCCACACTGAGGTAGAACACAAGAACATGACACAGTGGTTCTTCAAGATCACCGCGTATGCTCAGGAACTTCTCGACTGCCTGCCGCAGCTCGACTGGCCGGAGAAGACCAAGAAGATCCAGACCAACTGGATCGGCAGATCCGAAGGTACACAGATCTCCTTTCTCTGCGAGAAGAACGGCGAACGTCTGAAGGACGAAGACGGTTCTGACCTCAAGCTCTCCGTATTCACCACACGTGCAGATACTCTGATGGGTGTTTCCTACGTTGTTGTCGCACCGGAGTCTCCGCTGTGCACACTGCTTACGACGGATGAATGCCGTGAGAAAGGTGGAAGAGTATCAGGCTTTCACGAAGAAGGCATCCGATATCGACAGAATGTCCACCACACGTGAGAAGACCGGTGTTTTCACAGGTTCTTATGCGATCCACCCGATCACCGGAAAGAAAGTTCCGATCTGGGCTTCCGACTACGTAATCGCTACCTACGGTACCGGTGTGGTAATGGCTGTTCCGGCTCACGATGAGAGAGACTATGAGTTCGCCAAGAAGTTCGATCTTCCGATCCAGAGAGTTATCGCATCTGCTCCGGATGCTGAGGATGAACTTCCGTTCATTGAAAAAGGCGTGCTCGTAAACTCCGGCGAATTCGACGGTCTGAACTTCAAGACAGCGATCGACGCGATCATTGAAAAGCTCGCTCCGCAGGGCATGGCAGAAAGAAAGATCAACTACCGTCTCCGTGACTGGCTGATCTCCCGTCAGCGTTACTGGGGCACACCGATCCCGGTAGTTCACTGCGAGAAGTGCGGCGTCGTTCCGGTACCGGACGATCAGCTCCCGGTACTTCTCCCCTACGATGTAGAGTTCCGTCCGGATGGAGAATCTCCGCTGGCAAAGTGTGCTGAGTTCATGAACACTACCTGCCCGAAGTGCGGTGCTCCGGCTAAGCGTGATCCGGATACCATGGATACATTCGTTGACTCTTCCTGGTACCAGCTCCGTTACCCGGATAACAAGAATGATAAGGAACCTTTCAACAGAGAGCTCATCGATAAGATGTGCCCGGTAGATAAGTATGTAGGTGGTCCGGAGCATGCAGCGATGCATCTCCTGTACACACGTTTCTTCTGTAAGGCACTCCGTGATATGGGTTACCTCGATTTCGACGAGCCGTTCACTTCCCTCGTTCACCAGGGTATCATCCTCGGACCAGACGGAAACAGAATGAGTAAGTCCAGAGGCAACACCGTTGCACCGGATCCGTACATTCAGAAGTATGGTTCTGACGTATTCAGAACATACCTCGCGTTCGGCTTCGCATACACAGATGGCGGTCCGTGGAGTGAGAGCGGTCTTCAGGCGATCGTTAAGTTCACAGGACGTATCGACCGTCTCGTTGAGGAAGTCGCAAATATCGCGAAGGGTCAGGCTCTGCCGACAGACCTCAGCGAAGATGATAAGGCTCTCCTTTACAGCCTGAACTACACCATCAAGGCTGTTACAACAGATACAGAGAGATTCCAGTTCAACACTTCCATCGCACGTCTCATGGAGCTCCTGAACGCGATCGGTAAGTATCAGGGATCTGCTAACAAGAATGACGCTCTCCTGAGATACACAGTAGAGACATTCCTCCTGCTGTACGCTCCGTACGCTCCTCACTTCACTGAAGAGCTCTGGGAGAGAATGGGCAACGAGTACTCTATCTTCAACCAGGCATGGCCGGTATGCGATGAGAGCAAGCTCGTGAAGGATACCATCGAGATCGCTGTTCAGATCAACGGTCAGGTGAAGTTCAAGGTCAACATCGCTCCTGACGCTACACAGGAAGATGTCGAGAAGATCGTTAAGGAAGACAGCCACTTAGAAGCTGCTCTCGCCGGAAGATCCATCGTGAAGTTCATCTACGTTAAGGGAAGACTCGCGAACATCGTTGCGAAGTAATTCCGAAGCAAAGTAAAAACATAAAGACCGTCCTGATCGATCGGGACGGTCTTTTTTGTCTGCTTAAGTTTTTACTCGCCGCGTCTTGTTCTCTCCTGCACTTCTTCCTTCGTCGGACGGAACTTCGCGCCGGAGAAGTACTTCTTCTCAAAGTCCTCCGGAGACAGCGGTCTTGCGAAGTAGTAACCCTGGAAGATGTCGACGCCGAGAGATCGGATACGGGATGCTTTCTGCGCGGTCTCGATACCCTCGACGCATACGGTCATGCCGATGGTCCTGGTAAGAAGAACGATAGCCGAAATGAACGACATATTGAATCGGTCATCCTGATCGACGAATGCACGGTCGATCTTGATCTCGTCTACCGGGAATTCACGAAGATAGTTGAAAGAAGAATAACCTGTACCGAAGTCATCGAGCGCGATACGGATGCCGTTCGATCTGAGCTTGATCATGTTCTGACGGCAGATCGCGAGGTTCTTCATGAGGGTCGTCTCCGTAATCTCCAGGAGGATGTTCTTCGGCTGAAGTCCATACTCTTTGAGAAGCTCGATAACATAGTCGGCAAAGTCGATCCTTGCCATGTCTTCTGCGGTAACGTTGATATGTACATAGAAGTCTTCCGGTACTCCGGAATCGATCCAGGTCTTGCACTGTTTGATGGCGGTCCTCAAGATCCAGTCACCGACGATATTCATCTGACCGGTCGCATAGACGGCTGCAATAACTTTCTCCGGGCTGATCAAGGTGCCCTGCGGGGACATCCATCGGAGAAGTGCCTCACATCCGACAAGACGCTCGGATCTCGCATCGACGAGCGGCTGGAAATAAAGGAGGAAGTTCTGGTTTCCTTCTCTTACGGACTTACTGATCTGGAACTCGAAGTCGAGTCTCTCCTTCAGTTCGACCTTGAACTGAGGAGTATAGATCGAGTACGTAAGACGCGGATCCTGCTTGACCTTGTGGAGCGTGATCTCCGCGTTCACGAGGAGTTCCTCGGCGACATTACCGCAGGACGGGAAGATCGCCGCACTCATCGAGAAGGAAACATACATCGAACTTCTATCTACGATCAGCGGCTCGTTCATCTCTTCCTTGATCGCTTTCATATGGTTCTCCACCTGAACACGCGTCGCGTTGTTCCAGAGGAGACAGAATGTATCTACATTGATATGGTAGAGCTCACTGTCCTTCGGACTGCTCTCACGGAGTTTCTTGGCTACGGTAACGAGGAGACGGTCACCGGACTCTCTTCCGTAACGGTCGTTGAATACGTGGAAGTCCTTGATGTCGATCAGCACGATCGCCGCGGACAGAACATCTCTGTCATGGATCACGGTGTCAAGATCCGAGATCAGGCGGTCACGTGCCAGAAGACCGGTCAGGGAGTTTCTCGAAGAGTTCTTCTCTACGTTCTCACGCATCTCGTTCATGGAGGTAAGATCGAAGATCGTACCGATGATCACGAGTGCCTGCTTGCTGCTGTCATATACAGTCTTACCACGGCTGGCGAGCCAGCGGATCTGATCGTCCATGCCCCATACGCGGAACTCGATAGAGAAAGTATCTCTCTCCTCATCGACCAGGTAAGTAAATGTCTCGATAAAACGCTTTCTGTCATCCTCGATGACTTCTTCCGCCATGAGGTGGATGATGTCACCTGTGTATCTGAGTTCCATATCCGGGAACGCATCCTTCAGGTTCGGAGAGAACTCGATGATACCGCGCTTCATGTCCGCGGTAAAAGTGATCGCCTCGGAACCGTCGATGATCAGTCTCTGAAGAGAGTTCGTCTTCTTCTTATCCGTGACATCGAAGAGGATACCGATCTTATAGTGTTTCTGGTCCGGAGATGTAAAGTCGAAGACACCGCAGGAGTGCACCCAGACTTCACCCTGGACCGGAGAAAGGATACGGAAGTCCAGACCGAATCTGTCCTTCTTCTCTTTATCGTCCTGCATGATGGATACGAACGCGGAGTAGTCCTCCGGATTTACGAGGTTACCGATCTCCTTGGACGCATGCTGAAGATCGTGCGTCGGGAAATCGAGAAGATCCGCCAGTGACGAATTGAAGCGTACATAGTCGGTATCACTCTCGTAGCAGAATACGTATCCGTCGATCGAGTCGGAAAGAAGCTTCTCATATACGATCTCACCGAAGCTGCTGGTATAGTCCTCCATCATACCGAAGATCAGCAGATGGTTCTCTTTCTTTACGGCCTGCATGTTTACACGCACGTGGTAAAGATGACCCGAACGGGAGATGATATTGTGCTCGAACGAAACGACTTTATGGTTATCCGCGGCAAGATCATAGAAAGCCTCTTCATAGCGGACTTTCAGGTTTCTCTGCTCATCGGGATCTGTAAACTCGAGGAAATTGTCGAGGAGCATATCCTCTGCGGCCACCGGGCCGATATAGTCTGTCATGCCACGGGAGAAGAACAGGCGCTTCTCTTTCGGGAAGACTACGAATGTACACATCGCCACTTTCTCCATCAGGCCGTCAGCCTGAGCAAGAAGCTGCGGATCAAGACTGATCGTCGAGTCATATAATGCTGAATTAAAACCGGATTCGTCGGCGACCATCTAAAGTTCTCCCCTAAACTTGACTATCTATATTATTTTATCATTGAAAGAACCTCATCGTATAGAGCCTTTTTGCTCTCTCCCCACTCCAAAGCGAGTGTTTTTGCTATATCTTTCGTAGATAATCCCTGACTTTCTAAATCTAAAATGACATTTCGGCGTTCTTCGGGAGAAAGCTTCGGTTTTGCATCATTTTTCGGGGCTCCTTCAAGGATCAGTACGAATTCTCCCTTTGGCGGGACTTCTTCAAAATGGGAGATCACTTCCCCGATCGTACCGCGGATGACTTCTTCGTACTTCTTCGTCAGTTCACGGCAGGCGGAGATCCTCCTGTCCTTCATTCCCGCCTCCGAAAGATCGGAAAGTGTCTTCAGAAGACGGTGCGGCGCTTCGTACAGGATCGTTGTCACTGTCGTTGCCGCTACGACGGAAATGCGTTCTTTTCTTTCCTTCGTCTCCACAGGGAGGAATCCCTCGAAGTAGTAATGACGTGTATCCATTCCGGAAAGCACTAATGCCGTAATACCTGCGACCGGACCGGGAACAGCAGTAACGTCCACACCTTCCTCGATACAGAGCTTGACCAGGTCTTCGCCCGGATCAGAGATACTCGGCATACCGGCATCGGACACGAGAGCGATCTCCGCGCCCTCTTTCAGGCGCGCGATGATCTTACTTCCCGCCGCGGCTTTGTTATGTTCATGGTAGCTCATCAGCTTGGCCGAGATCCCGAAGTGGGAAAGGAGAAGACCTGTGCGTCTTGTGTCTTCACAGGCCACAAGTTCCACGTGGCTTAAGACCTCGATCGCGCGCGGCGACAGGTCCTGCATATTTCCGATCGGCGTTCCAACTAAGTACAGCATATATCAGTTATCCTCACTATAGATCTTTTTCAGTTGAGGTGTGTATTCACGGTTTTCATCCCGAAGGATGAGCGGCGGCGTGATGACAGTTCCGGTCATCTTCCCGCCCTTCTTGGCAGACAGCAGGAAGAGCGTCGCTTCCCTGTCCGAAAAAGGATGTACGAACGTGATCCTCTTCGGGATCAGGTTCAGATCCATACAGGTCTTCATAACCTGTGAAAAGTCCTTGGCACGGTCGACGATGAACAGGTCGCCGCCGGATGCGAGCATCTTCTTACTGCAGGCGAGAAACTCATCGACACTGCCGTGCATCGCGAATCTCGCTTCGAGCAGTTCCCTGCTGTGGCGGTCCGTGGATGTGATCGGACCTTCTTCTTCTTTTCTGTACGGCGGGTTCATGAAGACCGCATCGTAACAGTTTCCGGGGATCTTATCACTCGGGATCTCCCGAAGGTCGGCGTGAAAGCCGCGTACACGTGAGGAAAGGTCATTGAGCCCGATGTTTCTCTTAAAGACTTCCGCCGCTTCCTCCTGGCGCTCGACGCCATCGATCTGAAGATCAGATCTTCTCGCGGCCAGAAGGATCGAGCCGGCTCCGCAGTTCGTGCCAAGTTCGAGGACGCGTACGGGACGTGTTTTCCTGATACGGAGATTTTCGGATACGAACCACGAAAGAAGAACGGTATCTTCCCCGAAGCGGAAGCCGTCCTTTCGCTGGATCAAGCGGAAGCCCTTTCTTCCGAGATCCTCCATGGATTCAGTTGTCACGTCATATTCTGCCACGTATTTTCCTTCTCACGTAAAAAGGATCTGTTCCCCGTAAGAGGAACAGATCCCTCGATTTACATCATATATGCACGATCAGCCCTGAGAAATTGCGCCAGCCGGGCAAGCAGCTTCGCAAGAACCACACTCAAGACAGAGGTCTGCATTGATCTCATACTTGCCATCGCCCTGAGAGATAGCACCTACCGGGCACTCGCCCTCGCAGGAACCACAAGACAGACATGCATCAGAAATTACATATGCCATATTATTTGTCCTCCTTTATCTGGTCTACGAATTCATTAAACACTACTTTTTACAATTTGTAAATTAAGAAAATGTAAAAAATAGTCGTGGCTATTTGTCAGATTATTGTTCCTCACGCTTTTCAGGCTGCTGTTTCTTCTTCGGGCAATCCTGTTTGCACTGCGGTTGCGGAGGATTGAGGAGCGACACATCTGCCGCGTCGTAGATCTGCATCTCTGTTTCCTCTTCTTTTTCGAAACGTACAGTGACCTTTTCCTTCAGAAGATCCGAGTAGATAACGACGCCGATTCCGTCTGGAGTCTTTACTTTCTTACCGACCTTCGGGACACGCTTGTTCGCGTCTTCGTAAGCCGCCTGCTCATAGGAAAGACAGCACATCAGACGTCCGCAGGTACCTGTCAGCTTGGTCGGGTTCATGGAAAGGCCCTGATCCTTTGCCATACGGATCGTAACGGGCAGGAACTGGTCGAGATAAGAGCAGCAGCAGAGTTCTCTTCCGCAGATGCCGAGGCCTCCGACCATCTTCGCCTGCTCACGGGAGCCGATCTGGCGGAGCTCGATACGTGTTCTGAAGCAGGAAGTCAGGTCCTTAACGAGTTCACGGAAGTCGACACGCTTGTCGGCCGTGAAGTAGAAGGTAAGCTTTCTGCCGTCAAAGGAATAGACCGCCTCGACGAGAGTCATCGGCAGTTCTCTCTTCTCGATAAGCTCCAGGCACTTGTAAAAAGCACTCTTCTCGCGCTCTTTCTTCTCCTGGTAATGTTCCATCTCCTTCTCGTTCGCATAGCGGAGTACGGGAAGGATCGTATCGTCTACCTTTTCCTCGGGAAGATCGAAGGGTTCATCGACGACGAACGCGATGTCCTGTCCGAGTGCGGTATTTACCATTACTGCGTCGCCGACCTTGAGCTTAAGGTCGCCCGCAAGGAAGCGGTAGGGCTTTCCTGCGTCATGGAAGCGCAGATTAACAACTTTAGCCATTCGTATTCTCCTTTTTCAGTGCCAGAAGCATCCGGCACACGATCATTTCAAAGTTTCCATTCGCTTTATGTGCTTTGGCCGCCGTAGTGAGGATCGCGTTACACTTGCCGATCTTCTGGACGTCCAACTTATACTTTTTAATCACAGAGACCATCTTATCTTTTTTCGCTTCCCCATGCAAGCAGACAGAGCTCGCATCGGTCGCGCAGATGGCCATCTCGTCATAGACCATACTCATGAGGGAAAGGATATCACGGAAGTGCTCTTTCTCCTCATCAAAGAACGAGTACACCTCTGTCAGAAGCTCGGTTCTCGATATTTCCGGAAGACGCAGTATCAGGTTCGAGACCTCTTCCCAGTCATTGACGAGCCAGTTGCTCTCGGCAAGGCCCAGAGCATAGCCGATCACGCCGCCGGAGAATCTGGAGAAGAGCTCTGCTTCTTCCGGCTGAATATCGGGATTCCTCTCGAGGAGGACTTTCTTAACTTCCTCTTCCGTGTTCGGCAGAAGGCGGATCGATACGGTACGTGACAAGATCGTCGGAAGGAGCTTCGACTCATCCGATACGGTCAGTATGAATACGACATGCTTCGGCGGTTCTTCGAGCGTCTTCAGAAGCGCATTCTGGCCTTCCTCGGCAAGTCCGTCGGCGTCGATCAGATAGACTTTCCGGGAAGCGATCTGAGACATGATGCCGACATCTGAAAGGATCCTGGATCTGACGTCCGCGACCTTGATGTTCTTTTCTCCTGCCGGTAGTAGGAGTTCCTTATAGTCCGGGTGAGTGCCTGCCTGCATATAGTGGCAGTTCGGGCAGGTGCCGCAGGCACCATCCGCGGTCGGATGCGCACAGAGAAGGCCCTTGGCAAACTCCCTTGCCAAAGTCTTCTTACCGATTCCGGAAGGTCCGACCAATAAAAAAGCGTGCCCCGGTTCGCCGGTAAGGGCCACTCCGAGGCGCTGTTTCGCTTGAGTTTGTCCGATCAGTTCAGTAAATGCCATGGGTCACATCTTTTCAAACTGTTCTACGTTTACGACGAAAACTGTCGCGCCGCCGACGGTAACATCTACCGGATACGGCATGCACTCGCCGCCCATCGGGGACGGAGTCATCGTGGTATTGATCGCCGACTTACGGGAGGAGGAGTACTTGCGGATCAGGTCGAGAACTTCCTGCTGCTTCTCTGTCTCCACAACGATCATCAGCGTGGTGTTACCGGAACGGAGGAATCCGCCCGAGGAATTCAGTTTCGTCACACGGAAACCTGCTTTATTCAGTTCGGCCATCAGACGGGGCGTATCCTCGTCATGTACGATTGCAAATACTAATTTCATTTTCCAACTACCTCCCAGACAGTTTCTCTGATCTGTTGATAGATCTGTTCAGGTGTCTGCGTCGCGTCGATCACCTTAAATCTAGGTTCGTTCTTGCTGCGTGCGAGATATCCGTCACGCACTTTCTTCATGAAAGAAAGTCCCTCTGCCTCCAGACGGTCTTCTTCATCGGATCTTCCGTGGCGGCGCTCATATGCCGTCTTCTCATCGAGATCCAGAAGGAACGTAATATCCGGCTTGATACCGGCCGCGCTCCAGTTATTCAGAAAATCGATATCTTCCAGGTTCAGTCCTCTGGCGTACCCCTGATAGGCTACGGTCGAGTCGAAGAAACGGTCGCAGATCACGACTTTTCCTTCTTCCAGTTCCGGAAGGATCTTCTCCTTGACGATCTGGGCACGTGCTGCCTCATATAAAAGGAGCTCCGTACGCTCATCCATCCCGGTATTCGCCTTATCGAGAAGGATGGTCCTGATCTTCTCGCCGATCACCGTTCCGCCCGGTTCACGGATCAGAACATAGGGGATCCCGGCTTCCCGAAGATCTTTCGAGAGCAGCTCGATCTGGGTCGTCTTACCGCAACCGTCTATTCCTTCGAAGGTTACAAACAGACCCTTCATTCGCGCTTTCTCCTCCTTGATCGTCAGTTTAATTATATCTCAAAATCAGTCCAGTTTCACCGAGTGGATGCTGGCGATCTCCAGCCAGATATCCTTCTCAATACGCTCGTTGTCCTTACGGATATCCTCTACGGTCTCCTCTGCCGGACGGCGGCGGTTCCAGTTCTTCTGCTCTCTGCCCTCGCGATGCTCGGCATTGTTCCGGTTATGGTTCCTCTGGCGGTTCTCTCTCTTCTCGGAACCGGATCTCTCACGATTGTCCTGGCGCTTGTCCTCACGGTTTTCCGGACGGCGCTCACGGTTCTGGTTACCTTCGTTATTGGAGCGATTATTGTTGTTACGGTTGTAGTTGTTGTTCCGGTCACGGTTACCGCCGTTATAGTTGTTCGGCTTTCTTCTTCTGTTGCGGTTACCGTTATTTCTCGGCGCCTGCTGGCCATTTGTCGCCTGTCCGTTCGAAGGGCCTGCCGCCGGTGCCTGGTTGACCTTTTTGTTCTCCTGTTCGCTCATCTCTTACCTCCAACTCGGGTTTCGTAACTGAATATCTCTATTATATCGGTTTTCCATGTTCATTCAACTGCGACCTTGGGCAGGACCCCGTAGAACCGCACTTCTTTCGCCCATTTTTCAGGGACTTCGTTGGCGCCCTGCATGTAAAGGAGCGGCACCTGTACGAAGCCTCTCTCCTGCATTCTCGGATGCGGGATCGTCAGGCGCTGTGTCGTCATCTTCAGATCATCGTAGGTCAGGATATCCACGTCGATCGTTCTCGGGCCGAAGCGGATGGTCCGTTCTCTATGGAGCGCTTCCTCAATGCGGTTACAGAGCGACAGCAGGGCCAGCGGTTCCAGTGTCGTCTCGACCTTCACGCAGATATTCAGGAAGTCATCCTGCTCCGTATATCCGACCGGATCGGTCTCGAAGACCGGCGAGATCTGAACGACTTCCACGCCTTCGTCCGGACGGTTCAGAAGAGATACCGCGCGACTTAAGTTCTTCATGCGGTCGCCCATGTTGCTTCCTAACGAAAGGTATGCCTCACTCATAGTATCTCCTCCATATCTTTCCGGTCTCTCTTGATGATGACGCCCATATAGTCAAAATCACCGTCGATCGGGGCCTTGGGCTTCTGTATCTCGCAGGTGATCTTCTCTACCTGTGTAAAAGCACTCATGACCTTTCGGATGATGTGCTCTGCCATGTACTCGATCAGGTTACAGGAGACGTTCTCGACGTAATCTCTTACCAGTTCAAATACAGCGGCATAGTTCACGGTATCAAAAAGATCGTCCGTTCTGCATCCTGGGATATCCTTGACCTCCAGTGTCAGCGTGATCACAAACTCCTGTCCTTCCTCCTTCTCCTTTTCGAGGACTCCGGAGTGGCTCAGGAAGCGCATGTTTTTCATGACGATCTTATCCATCTCATTCTCCCTTAAGTGCGATGTGCATTGCCAGTGCCGTAGATGTCTCGAAGACATTGTGTACACGGACACAGGCGGCTTTCTGATCCTGGCAGTAGAGCGATACCGCCGCGGTCGCCGCATCTCTTTCCAGTGCCGGGGCACCATTTAAGATCTCGCCGACAAAGCGTTTTCTTGAAGGTCCGATCAGAAGCGGATATCCTTCTCCCTGGATCCTTCCGATCGAGCGGATGAGCTTTATGGACTCCTCGGTATTCGTGCCGAATCCGATGCCCGGATCGTACATGATCTTCTCTTCCGCGATGCCTGCGGCCTCTGCGACTTTTCTGCTTTTCTCGAAGTATGCGAGGCAGTCATCGACGATATCACCGGATCTTTTAAATATCTTCTCGTCGAAGTAGTTGGCCATGACGACCACACCGGCGCCGGCTTCCGCGACGACTTCCGCCATATTGGGGTCATAAAGGAGTCCCCAGACATCGTTGATGATGTCCGCGCCGAACTTCAGTGCTTCTCTTGCAGTCTTGCTCTTATAGGTATCGATCGAGATCGGTACATCGACCGCTTCCCGGATGATACGAAGTGCCGGGATCAGGCGGGAAAGTTCCTCATCCGCCGAGATCTTCTCGGATCCGGGACGTGTCGACTCCGCGCCGATATCCAGGATATCCGCGCCGTCCTCGACCAGTGCTTTTGCCTGAAGAAGAGCGTTCTCAGGCGTATAGAAATTGCCGCCGTCGGAAAAAGAATCCGGCGTGACATTTAAGATTCCCATGACAAGGATCTTGCTGCTATATTCCAGCGTTCTGTCCTTCAGTGTCCAGGTTGTTCTCATCGGGTTCTGCGTCATGCGTGATCGATCTCCCATCAGAGGATATTCCGCGGACGGTTAATGAGCGCGAGCGCCTCGGAACGTGTTCTCGCGTCTGAACGGCAGCCGCCGCGCATCGCCGAGGTAACGGTCTTGCTGCCCGGCTTTCTGACACCTCTCATCGTCATGCAGAGGTGCTCGGCCTCGAGTACGACACAGACGGACATCGCGTCGACCGCCTGCTGGATCGTATCCGCGATCTCGGAGGTAAGTCTCTCCTGCAGCTGCGGCTTTCTGGAAAGCGTATCCACGATACGTGCTACCTTTGAAAGGCCCAGGATCTTGCCGTCTCTCGGAACATATACGACGTGTGCTTTTCCATGGAAAGGAAGAAGGTGATGCTCGCACATGGAATAGAACGGGATATCGCCGATCAGGATCATCTCATCGTTATCCGATGTGAAGGTCTTGATGTCCTTGCTGATATCTCTGTGAAGTCCGGAGAAGACCTCTCCGTACATTCTCGCCACGCGGTTCGGTGTCTCGACAAGTCCCTCTCTGTCCGGATCCTCGCCGACCGCGATCAGGATCTCCCTGACGGCACGCTCGATCCTCGGAAGGTCCATGCCCTTCCGGCTTTCCTCCGGTACGCGGAAATCGTCATCGTAATTGCTCATAGTTCCTGTATCTCCTTACTCAGTGTACATATGTCTGTATTCCATGGGCGTCATGCCCTTCTGTTTTCTAAACGCCACATTAAATCTCTGCGGACTGCTGAATCCGACCTGCGTCGCGATACCGCTGACCTTGATCTCTTTCTGGGTCAGGAGACGGCACGCCGCGTCGATTCGGATCTGCATGAGATAGTTCATCGGGCTGATGCCGAATTCATCTCGAAAAGCACGCGTGAAATATCCCTGGCTCAGGAAGACATACGCGGCAGTCTCGGCGACCGTAACGCCACGATCGTAGTTCTCATCGAGGTAATCCCTCGCGATAAGGACGAGCTCTCTGGCTTTTCCATTCTTCACGCGCAGGCTCTCCTCCCACTCTTCGCGAAGCGCTCTGGAAAGCGTGATCAGAAGCTCCATGGTCAGAAGCTGCATCATCATGTCCTTCGCGTACATATCGGAACGGCTCTCGCGCATGATGCGCTCCGCCAGGACACCGATCGCCTGACGGGATTTACCGGAGATGATCAGGTAATCCGAAGCATCACCGGGCGCGTTCTCGCCCTGGGCGAAATCGAAGAAGTTCTCGAGCGGAACAGCCGCTACATTTTCCTGCAGGAAAGGCACTGTCGGGCCGCCTCTGAGACGTCCGTTAGCCATCGGCTGGGTATCTTTCGGCTTGGAAAGAAGCGCCTGCTGTGCTTTCGCGATATCGGAAGAGAAACCGAAGTACAGAACGACCATGTCAGCCGGTCCTTCGACGACTCTTACGGAGTGCATGACCTGCGGACGGATGATCAGCGTAGTTCCCTTCGTCACGTGAACGGTCTTGCCGTTGATGATGAATTCACACTTGCCTCTTCGTAAGTAAAGAAGCTCATGGGTGGTATGGCGGCTGGCTGTCGGAAAGGGCGTAGATGTCTCGTAACAATGTTCCACGCCTTCAAACACTACCGGTATAGAGCCTGAGGATTCCAGTAAGCTTTTTTCAAATGCCGGAAGAAGATCTTCAACCATGCGTATGCCCCCCTTCTATTTGCCTTATGGCAGGAATCGGATATTGTCGATATAGATCGCGCCGGATCTCTGTCTGTCGAAGATCGTAAAGACGAGATTGCTGATCTCCATGTCATCAAAGGATGCCCAGTTCAGCGAGATCGTCTGCCATCTCAGACCGATCTGGATCGTAGCCTCGCCTCTGCAGCCCGAGATCTGCATCGTCTTCTCACACTGATCCGGGTTAAAGACGTCAAGACAGATCCTTCTGGCCTTCGAGAACTTAAGAGGCGCCATGACGGACGCGTATGAGAGCACCGGGCCGAAAGACAAAAGGCTGTTCTCCGGCTCGTACTCGATACGCAGAGAAGCCGCGCCCTGGGTCTTATTCATGACCTCACGGAAGATCGTGGCCTTACCCTTCGTGATCTGGTATGTCTCGAGTTTCTCAAAATCACTGTCCCATGTCTTCTTACCGGTAAACGTGATATCTTCACATGCCGTAAAGGTCAGGTCCGGGCAGTACTCGGACGGGATCTTGTCGAAACGGAACGGAAGTACCGGAAGATCGATACGGTTTCTGAATGTCGCCTGGTGCGGGATCGGAGAATAACCGTAGGTTACACCGACCGGATCGAGCACATCGTCATTCCAGACCATGACACGCACACCGTGAAGGATACGTGCCTGCGCCGGTACATACACGCGGCTCTCGTCACATACGGCAAAGCCGCGCAGGATAGATTCGTTCTCGGAGAGACGGAGTCCGTCGACCGTATTATCGAAAGAAAGCATGACCTTATTTCCGATCACTTCTACGCCTACGCACTCCGGAGAAGATGCCGGCATCTTCGGGGTAAAGTGAAGTCCCAGAGCGATGCACGAGAGTCTTCGGCCGATCGTGAAGGAGACGGTCTTGTCCGGGATCAGAAGATCGTGCTGGCCCAGGATACCGATCGGCATCGGGAATCTTCTTCTGATCGCGCAGAGTCTCTCGTTGAACTCTACGTGACGGAAAGGCTCCTCCGGATCCATTGCGTCCGGATGAAGCTGCAGGATGATGAATGACGGTACCTGGTTCTTATCCTCGATCTCACGCGGACCGAATACACGGGCCAGATCGATCAGGAGCTGGCGGACCATCACTGTATAGACATCGCCGATCTGCGCGTCGGAAGCGTCCGGTGCGAAAACGATACCACGGATACTGGTATCGCACAGCGGCGCCAGACGGTGGTTAAAGAATACACTCATCATGTCCTGCGGTCCGACGAGCGGGCGGTGCGCCGACTCGGCGACCAGTGTCTCTGTCAGGACAGTCTCCGCGGACGGGATGATGGAGTTCAGAAGATCATGGTTATTCTTCTTCTCGAAGTGCGCGAGTTCTTCTGTCGGGAAAGAAAGCGGCGGAGCGTCGTCATCGTCGTCCTCCGAAGATGCTTCTGTATTCTCGGAAGCAGGCTCCTCGTCTGCCGGTGCTTTTTCCGCATCGGCATCCTCGGGCTTTCCGGCCTTAAGATCCTCAAAAGCGAGCGCGCCCTCCGGATCGATCGGGACATCTGCCTTCTCTTCATCTTCAAATACGAAGGACTCTTCGCTGGTCGCGTCCTCCTCGTCATCCTTCAGGATGTCGCCGGTCTCGATCGAGCTCTTCTTACTATTCAGGCGGGCGATATTGGCACGCCAGCCATCCTCGTCAAAATAGAGGTTTCTCTCTTCGAGATATTCGCGGATCTTATCGTTGTTATCGATGCCCTCGTGGGACAGCCAGCGGTAGATCGGCGCGTAGTCCTCGGCCAGATCCAGGATACCGACCGGGTAGTGGAGCTGCTCGGCAAGATGGTACGCATAGGAGAACGCCACGGATGAAACGCTGGCGAGCTCCTTGGTATCGCGGATACGGATCCACTTGGTATCTTCTTCCGTAAGAACGGGCTCATAGGAGATATCGTCGAAATCATCGAGTGCGCCCTTCGCCGGAGAATAGAAACGCAGAAGCGGCATAACATCCTTCTTCAGAGGTGTTCTCGGTGCCGCGGTCTCCTTGATCGAAGCCGCTAACGGACGTCCGCCGAACATGACCCAGACATCGCCGCATCGGCAGTCTTCGATGGTCAGGGCATCGGTAAGTGTATGGAAAGCGAGGGTGTACGCGTCCGTTGAAGATCTGTACGGAGGAAGCGTAAAACGGAAAGAACCGTCTTCCTCGGATACTGTCTCCAGACTTAGGATTACACCGTAATCCGTATCGAGCTTGGATACCTTACGGCCGTCTGTCGGATCCTTCATTACTTCCAGTGTTACCGGAACCGAAGGGGATGCCACCTTGCCTCGGAGAACCACCGGAACTCCCTGCTGGAAAACCATTCCCGGAGAGATCCAGGACGGAAGACGTATATCATTACCTTGCGCCATATCGCTTGCTACCTCACATAGATACTCATTCTATTCTATTATACGACAACTTTTTCCATATTTCGCATATAAAGATACTTATATGAGACAAAACAATAATCTTCGTTCTACGTTCGCTTCAAGCCTCCGCTATACCGGCCTGTAGCGCTTATTTCATTTACTCATATATGAGTGCGCCTATAAGATGTAATTACCTGAAAATACTTTACGGAAGGAGGAAAAACCATGAATGAACTGATCATTATCGGACGAGTCTTAAAGAATCTGCGCATAAAGAAGGAAATGTCCCAGTTCGCCGTCGCGTCCCGCTCAGGGATCAACCTCTCCTATTACTGCAAAGTCGAGCACGGCCGAACAAACCCCTCTGTCCGCGTGATCTACGCGATCCTTCGCTCTCTGGGCGTTTCGCCTGTCCAGTTCATGGAGCTTGTCGCTATCGAGATGCACTATCTGCTCGTCTGTGCCGAAGAAGCCGAGTCCGCATGAAAGATATCGTGATTTTGTCGTGATTCTTTTCTTTTTTTGCTTATAGTGGTATTCTGAACCTGTTATTTCCAATACTTAAAGATATACGGAGCAAGATACACTATGGCTTACCAGAACAACAAAGCGGCTGAAAACGCCCTGTACGAGGACCTTCACCGTCCAAATCTGCAAGATGCGATCGCCAGCTGTCTTCACTTTTTAGATGATGGGAACCCCTGCCGTGAGATCGCTCCGCATTATCATGATTTTGTTGAGATCATTTACGGAGTCCGCGGCAGGTTTTCTGCGTCCATGGCGGATCAGGACATCATCGTCAATGAAGGAGACATGCTCCTGATCAACGTTAATGAAGTCCACGCGTTCCACCATTTCGAACCCTGCGAGTATTACTGCCTGCAGTTCGATCCGACCGTATTCTTCTTCTCTTCCGCCTATTCCACAGGTGCGAAGTATCTCCTGCCGTTCCTTATGGCGACGACCAGAGATCTCGGAAAGAACAGCACTTTCTCTCTTCTCGCACGAAAAGAAGAGCTGGAGTCCACACATATTCCGGACTATATCAGAGACTATCACAGAGAGTTCACCGAGAAGGCACCGGGCTACGAGCTCGCGATCCGCGCGGACATCTGCCGCATCTTCCTGTGGTATATCCGCAGAATGGAGAAGAACGGTATCTCCGTTTACTCTTCTCCGGGCATCCGTCAGGAAGACATCCTGCGCCTGAACGAAGTTCTGGACTATATCCACGAGAACTACATGCAGCCGGTCCTTGCCGAGAAGATGGCAAAGATGTGCAACATGAGCTACAGCTACTTCTCCAGATTCTTCCGCCATGCCGTAGGACAGACGTTCTCTGACTATCTCCTCTACGTAAGACTGACAGAAGCAGAAAAGCTCCTGATCACTACGTCCAAGAGCATCAGTCAGATCGCGCTGGATACAGGCTTCAGCACGTCAAGCTATTTCATTACACAGTTTAAGAAACACAGGCATATCACGCCGAAGCAGTTAAAGCAGAAGATCGCCGCTGCAGACGATGCCAGAAAGTAATATCACTTCGGAGCAATGACCAGCTCGATACCGAAGTCGCGGATCTCCTGGGCAAGCTCATCCGAGATGCCGGAGTCCGTGATCAGTACGTCGATCTTTTCCGCAGGAATAAATGAAGATGTAGAATCCTGATTGAGTTTTGAAGAGTCTACGAGTGCGATGCAGCGCTTGCACTTCTCTGCGAAGCGCTTCTTCAGCTCGAGCTCATAGAAGTTGTGTCCGGTAAGTCCGGATGTCAGGGAGAATCCGTTACCCGATACGAAATAACTGTCGCCACTGATGCGTCGAAGCATCTCCTCACAGAGGAGTCCCTCGATCGCGCCGGAATGCGGACGGAGAACACCGCCGACTAAGACGGTTCTGAAGTTACTGTATCTCTGGATCTCCATCGCGGTATGGATACCGTTCGTGACGATCGTGATGTTATCGAGATTGCTGATATAAGGGATCATGTGGAAGGTCGTGGAACTTGCGTCGATGAAGATCGTCTCTCCCTCGTGCACGAACTTGCCGGCTTCTCTTCCGATCGCCGTCTTCTCCGCGACACTCATGACGGAACGGAGCATATAGTTCTCCGGATTGGAGGACTGCTTAACGGAATCCGAGATACGGGCTCCGCCGTGATAACGGACGATCGCACCTTCACGCTCGAGATCACGAAGGTCAGATCGGATGGTCGCGCCGGTCACACCGAGGCACTCCTGAAGGTCAGTCGTTGATACACGGCTCTCTTTTTCCAGGATCTCCAAAATCCGCTTTCTTCTCTCTACGTTGATCATAGATTCCATACCTCCGTCTGCGTTTCCCTTTTCAGAACGAAAATATGATATCTGCCTGACTATCTTTTTGTCAACGTTTTCTTTTCATGTATTTTCATTTCATGGAAAGAATTTGCAGGAAAGGACGTTTATTTGTTCGTTTCCCGTCTTTTCAGTTCGTCTGCCATCCATCCGGTCACACCATTCGGGAGTCTCGGATCCATCGGTGTTCCGTCGAGGAACATGAGGTTCGACTGCACGCCGTTCATCAGGCAGTGCTGTCCCATCTCGAATCCGAAGTTGATCGAAGCGATGCCTTTGTCCGCGTTCATGACCCATTCAGGTGTATAGATGAAGCTGTTCTTCATGTGTTCCATTCTCGCGCGTCTGCTCTCGATCTTCTCGTGGCTTACGATCTCGTCACGCAGGCCGTCAGCAAAGAACAGTGTCACGCCATTTCTTTCGAGTTCGTCCATCACGTCGTCATCCGGGATCGCGTCCGTTCCGACAGGTACGAGGACATCGAACTTATCCGGCGCATGTGCTGCAAGAGTAAATGTAAATCTCGCGCCGGCAGAATTCCCGAGAAGGAACTTCACGCCGACACCGTCTGTGTGGTTTCCGATAAAAGTATCAATAAGCTTCATGACGGATTCCGTATAAGACTCGTCCCAGCTGCCTGCGTAGCCGCCGTTCTCGAGCCTGTATTCATTGGCGATCGGGATAAGGATATACGCGCCTCCGAGAGTCTTCTGATAGTCATCTGAAGCATAGTACTCCGCACCCGTATAGTTGATGCAGAGCTCGCCTACGAGGGCATTGGATCCGCCATGCAGGAAGATAAGGAGCGGATAGTGCTTTTCCTTCGGAAATCCATGCTCGGACGGATCGAAGAAATAGTACTTCATGCCTTCCGCTTCATCACTTTTAAAGCGGTCGAAATACTTGCCTTCCTCGTACGACGGTTTGGTAGAAATAAAAGCGCCTTCGGGGATCTCATTGATCCAGGGCGGAGTCTGATTTGCCATGATCATCCATGCCTCTCTTCTTTTGGGAATATATAAAGTATGCACTCTTTTCGGTCGATTGGATAGAGGGTTTATACCAGAGGTAAAAGAAAAAGGCTGTTCCTTCTTTCGAAGAAACAGCCTTATGGCTGCCGAACTAGGATTCGAACCCAGACAGACGGTGCCAGAAACCGGAGTGCTACCTTTACACAATTCGGCAATGTTGTAAATCAACGTCTGAAAGTATATCAAATGTCGTCTGATAGTGCAAGACCTTTTTTCA
>DBYF01000088.1:0-9770 GCA_002310155.1 Mageeibacillus sp. UBA1193
TGCGGTCTCGTCTGATAAATGGAGGGCTTAGAAATGAGTAACGAAAGAAAAGGGTTAATGACGCTGATAAAGATAGCTCCGATTGTTGGACTCGTGTACATATTTGCGATCTTTGGGCTTCGCATCAGCTCGTCACATGCAGCGCATGTGGTAGCGTTCTTCATGGTGTGTGCTTTTCTTTTGTGGTCTATAGCTCTGACTGTGGCCATGGCGGTCATTTATAACAAGCAGAAAGCGACTTTGAACGGACAGACGAAGATGCTGATGAAGATCATGATGGTCGTGGCGCCTTTTACGATCGTGGCAGTCGGTGTTATCGCTTATCTGGTTTTCTATCCGTGGTGAGGTAAAGAAGGGTTGGAGGAAACTGTATGAAAAAGGTGTTAGCTGTTGCGCTGGCTCTGGTGATGGCGCTTCCGATGGCGGCGTGTAAGAAGTCAGAGACGAAGAAGAAATCGAAAGCCAGGAAGGATAAGGTCAGCACCGAGAAGGTGGATGTTGATAAGATCAAGGAACTCGATGGTGTCATGCTTAAGATCGATGTGACTTCTTATGCGCTTCAGGATCCGAATTACGATCAGCGTACAGGTGCAAACTATTATGTCTGTTACGATGGAACGCTTAAGTGCGAAGCCTTTTATTCTTTAAGCGGAAAACAGGAATACTCCACAGTGCTTTCCGATAGTGACCTGATTGAAGTTTTTGAGTTCTGTCAGGAGTACGGGGACGGTAAAAAACTCAAGGACTATCAGGAAACCGCAAATGACGGAGAAGTCCTGGAATTCATCTACACCGATGAAAAGGGAAAAGAACATGTGATCTACAGAGGCTACTGTTATCAGAACAAGGTCCTTTGGGATCTGTATGATATGCTTGGAGACTACATCCGGAAAATCAAAGACGAGGCAGATAAGAATCCGACGCAGAGCGATAATTCAGATGATGATTTCTCGGATCAAGCACTGATGTCGATTGATGAACTCAAGAAGGTCGACGGGTATATGCTTTCGATCAGCGGTGAGTGTTTAGCACCGATGGATTACTATAATGACGAGGCACGGGATAGCACTTATTTGATTTACTATAACGGAACGATCGAGAGAGTAAGCTATCATTCGATGAGTGATCCGGTCACGCATACTGTCGAGATTCCGGATGACGTCCTTTATGACTTCTATAAGTTCTGCGTAAAATACGGTGACGGCAAGGCGTTCCATGGATACAGTGAGAATGTCTGTGATGGTGAGATGTACTATTTTACCTATAAGGATGAAAATGGAACGGCTCATTATATCTACGGCGGTTACTGCTATGAGGTTCAAGTCCTGCAGGACATCATTCATAAAGCAGCGGATTTCTTCTATCCGGATTTCTCGATCGCGTGCCAGGAAAGAATCGGCGGATATGAAGGACTTCTTGAGACTGTCACGAATCTGCCGTCTCCTGAGATCAGAAAGATCGATACTCTTCCGGACGATGTCGTTCTCGAGCCCGGTGCAAATCCGGACGCTTCGGCGTTTTTCTACGAGTACACTTACACAACGACAGAAGATGCGGAGAAAGGTCCGATCGTGTGCTATGTCGGACAGTATGGATATCTTTTTGCCATGAAGAATAACCGTAACTGGGATATCGCGGACCTGATCATCGAAGTGAACGGTAGGACGCTTACCGCAGTCCTCGATCCGATGCCGGCGCACTATATGCCGCTGACGGAAATGCTTTACAACGGACCGATAACGATCAGGATGGACGATTGGAAGTTTGGAAAAGCAGGATATGTGCAGGGCTTAGGCATAGGCGGTGCCAATAAGGATATCTGTGAAGTCGGCACCATCATTATGGACACGGATGATGATATGCTTCGTATCGTAACAGAAGAAGGCAAGTATAGCCATATAGTTGTCGCTAAGATCAATTCCGTGACCCAGGATGAACTAAAGGAGATCTTTGGAGAAGGAGAGGTCACGGTCACGATCTCTCTGGGAAGCCATCAGAATTAATCAATAGTATGAGAACCTTCTCCTGGGATCTGACTCGATTTGTTTCGGGTTGTTTCGGAGAAGGTTTCTTTATATCTTCCTAATTACTCAAAATACATTTATTTATCATCCTGCGAGTGTTACTATACAAAGTGGAGTTTCTCGTTTTCGAGAAAGATTTGGGTAAAAACAAAAACGTGGGGTATGGGTTATGAGTAAGAAGAGATGTTTGAGCGGTCTGCTCTCGCTTGTCGTACTGGTAAGCACGGTTCTCGCATTCAGCACTATGACGGTATTTGCGGGAGAGGGAACAGAGGTAGAGCCTTCCAGTTGCACTATTTCGGATTCCGAGTTTACGATCACACACAGTGGTATGACGGACTTTCAGGAAACGATCACTTCGTTTACGTTCGGAACACTTAATGATGGATACAGTAGTTTCATTTACAATGTTTCATCATTGACTATGTACGCGTATAATGGTGAGCTTTCGGATGGTCAGGGAAATGTGATTCCGTTTTATCCGGTTCGATCATATCAGTCACTTCCGTATGAGAACGATACGTACGTATACTTTTATGATTTGACTCCGGAAAAAAACGTTGTTGATATGAGAATCTACATTGATCCGGAACAGTATATGGCAGCACCTGCCGGCATATATACCGGTACGATGACCCTGGGATGTCAATGGTGGGAATCCGGCGGAGATAATTGGGCTTTCGGAGATCCGTTATATGTTAATTTGACACTGGTCGTTCCGGAGAAGGCCGGTGATAGTATCGAGTGGAGATATGACAGTACTACTAAGGAACTGAAGATCCTTGGCTCGGGCGCGATGTATGATTTTGCGGATGCGGAGAGTATTCCGTGGTACACCTACAAGGACGAAATCACATCTGTTGTTGTTGAACCCGGTGTAACAAACGTCGGCAATAATGCCTTCAAGAACTGTACGGCTCTTAAGGCAGTTACGTTAGACAGATCGGTGGTATCCATCGGAAAGGATTCTTTCTATGGATGTACTGCATTGAGCGATATCTATGTAAAAGCGAATCCTGCTGATCTTACATGGAACGAGGATGGTAATGATTTCATAGCGGGCTACGCAACAACTTGTCATGTTGCTTCCCGTCTGACCGCTGACTACAAAGCGAAGTTCAACAATGTCAACGTTACATTTGCAGGGTACGTCGTTAACGAAGGTGGATCCTGTGGAGCGGATGTGAACTGGTATCTCGATGGTGATGATGTGATCATCATCAGCGGATCAGGTCCGATGGGTGAGTTTGGGTCTAGCAGTACACCATGGTATAGCCAGCGTGATCAGATCGTCGGTGTGATCATTAAAGATGGCGTAACATCTGTTGGTTCATATGCTTTCTATAACTGCGATAATCTTACAACAGCCACTATCCCTGATAGTGTTACCAGTATTGGAAGAGACGCATTCTCTTATTGTGAAAAGCTTACTTATGCACCTCTGCCGTCAAAACTGACGGAGCTTGGACTGCAAGCTTTCTCTAATACCGGCATCAGTTCGATCACGATTCCGAAAACTCTCCAGACTATTCCAGACGGTGCTTTTAGCGGCACGAAACTGACTTCTGTGACGGTTCCGAATACTGTGACATCTCTCGGAAAATACGTGTTCAGCAATTGTTCGAATCTCACTAGTATCGAACTGCCGGATTCATTAACTGATATTGGAGAGATGGCTTTCTCCAGAACTGCGATCAGATCGATCAAGCTTCCTAAAAACATGGAGTATACCTCAGATGAACTGTTCTATGGATGTGAGCATCTTGAATCGGTTGAACTTCCTGAGACTCTTAAGTATGTAGGATGGAGTCTTTTCAGTGGCTGTACAAGTCTTAAGTCAGTCTCTATCCCGAATACGGTAACGGGTGTCGGTTATGGTGCTTTCTATAAATGCACCTCTCTTGAATCCATTGAACTTCCAGAAGGTGTAACTGAGATCCGAAACAATGCCTTCACCGGATGTACTTCGCTTAAGTCGATCAATATCCCTTCGACAGCTACTTCCGTAAGCTATTGTGCTTTCGATGGATGTAAGAATATTGAGGATGTTTACTGTTATGCGGATCCGGATAAACTGGACTGGGATCTCAGCAATGATCAGTTCTCCCAGAGCGCAAATACAAGGATCCATGTACCCAGCCAGTACGTTGATGCCTTCAAAACAAAGTATCCCAATCTTAAATTCTATATTGTGGAAGAGAAGGAAGAAGCAGAGACGGCACGCCTCGAAGGATACTCGGTATCTCTTGACGGCAGTATCGGTGTTAACTTCTACATGACTCTGGGCGAAGATGTTCTGGCCGCTAAGGACACAGCTTACATGAAGTTCACGATGAACGGAAAAGATGAGATCATTCCGATAAAGGATATCACTCCAACTGAAGGTGGATACTATATTTTCCGTAAGAATACCTCTGCGAAAGAAATGGCAGATACGATCACTGCGCAGATCTACATCAAAGATGGAGTGAAGGCCGGACCTGAGTATTCTTATACTGTCAGGGACTACTGCATGTACATCTATAATCATTCTTCCGCTTATCCTTCGATAGCGCATTACCTTGTGAAGGATATGATGAACTACGGAGCTTCCTGTCAGATCTACTTCAATTACAATTACGACGGTGATGCGACGAAACTGGCGAATAGTCTCATGGCGTCCTGGGATCAGAATTTCCCTTATTTCAATTCTCCGGATAATATTTCTTACGAGAAGACGGTGAAGAATCTGACAGTGGATACTATCAAGGTCGAGCAGGTTTCCCTGTCTCTGAAATCGAATATTGTTATGTACCTTTATCTCTCGGGTGTTCCGGATGGTACGACATTCAAGGTGGGCGATAAGACACTCCGTTCGTCCAAATCAGGAAACTACACGCTGGTCACGGTACCGGACATTCCTGTTCAGACAATGGATAAGGGTATTCCGATCGAGCTTTATAACGGAACTACCTCGCTCGGAACCATTTCGTACTGCCCGATGAAGTACTGTTATCTTGTGATGACAATGCCATACGATGATCCGGTCTTCACCGAAGATCTCAGATGGGTAATCCGTAATCTTCATCAGTTTAGCTATCAGGTGAAGAATTACGAGGCTAGTTTGAAAAGTAATAGCAGCTACTGATATAAAGTGTATAACGATAAGCAGGAAAGGATAAAGATCATGGACAATAAAGAAATCTACGAAATCATGGATATCAGTGTAATCAGATTCGAGAATGCGGATGTTATTACAGATAGTATTCCGCCGGTTCCGGATGGGGACAACTAAGATACGATATCCGATGTAAAAAGAGGACAAGTGCTTTTCGCGAAGAAAAAAGAAACCTCCCTGCGATCTAAATCACGGGGAGTTCTTTTTTGCCATAATCCGTCGGCTAGTGTATCAGGATATACGCTTAATAGGAAGTTTAGTGAAAGTGTTGAGCATAAGTAATGAGGTTGGGTTGGTTAATGCTCGTTGCGGAAGTTGGAGTTAGATTGAGAGAGAGGTTCCGCAGCGGGCTCAATCATGGATGGGGTTTTCATGCTGTTGAAAACGGAAGCGTTGGGGCCGACGGGTGGCATTATGGGGTAGATTCCGCCTATAAGCGGATAGGACAAGTTGCTATAGTAAGGTGGGTAATACGGAAGGGTTGTCTCCCGCTCGCCGGAGGCCGGCTTTCTTACCGGCGCGGCTGCGGTTACGACTGCGCTTGCCAGAACGGCAGTTGCCAAATAGCTGAAAAGTGCTTTCATGTTATTTCTCCTTGTGTCTGTCAATGTTGCTTTCTTAAATGTCATTACCAATGATGTCGTTTTTTGTGTCATTCCTTTGCTGTGACTACAATGTACCATGACGCGAAGTATGGCTCAATATTCAGAAACATTCGTACTTGTAGTATATTCAGCAATCGCTCAAATTCGTGTATAATAAGCTACAAATCAGGGTGGAATTGTAAAAAAACGTGGTGTTTGAAAGCACAATAAAGGAGCGGAATATGGACGAAAAGAAGACTGACAGAAGAACGATGAAGACCAAGAGAGCCCTTGCTGAGGCGCTTGCGGAGTTCCTTGCGACAAAAGAACTGCACCGCATTACGGTTCAGGAGATCGCTGACAAGGCGGACGTGAACCGCGTGACATTCTATCATCACTATCAGGATGTCTATGAGCTCTACGATAAACTCGAGACGGAAGTCGTCAACGTAATGGAAGGCCTGATCCGTGACTGCAAGGGTAATCCTGATTATGTTAAGAACCTTATTAACTATATAGATGAGAACCGGGTGTACTTCACCATGATGATCAGCCCCTATACCACGTCTACGCTGGGCTACAAACTCGGCTCGATGTTTGACAGCACGTATCTGGAGATCTGCCTCGAGCGCTATAACATTACAGAGAATATTATCGAGTTCGAATACCTCTGCCACTACCATGTGGTCGGAAGCCTGTCCATCATCGAGAAGTGGGCGCGTGCCGGATATAATCAGCCGAAGGAACTGATCGTGCAGGGAATCACTGATCTCGAGAGAGGTTTCCGTACGTTCTGCGAGCAGAAGTTCGGTAAATAATCATATATTCATCGGAAAGCGGTCGGAAACTAGGAAGTGGCCACACTATTAATCACTATAATATACGCGGCGTTTATCGGACTGGGTCTTCCGGACTCGCTGTTCGGCGCGTCGTGGCCGTCGATCTATACGGAGTTCGACCTGCCGATCTCGCTCGGCGGACTGGTGACCAGTATCTGCTGTGGCGCGACTCTCATATCCAGCCTGATGAGCTCCCGTCTGATCAAACGTCTGGGGACGAATAAACTCACGGCGGCGTGTACTTTTCTCACGGCAATAGCGCTTCTGGGCTATAGCTTCGCTCCGCACTTCGCATTTATCTGTCTTCTCGCGGTGCCGCTCGGACTCGGCGCAGGATCGATCGATACCGCTCTGAATAACTACGTGGCTCTGCATTACAGTGCGTCCAGGATGAGCTTCCTGCACTGCTGTTACGGTGTGGGCGTGACGATCAGTCCGTTTGTTCTTTCGCAGGTGTTCCGAAGCGGGATGACCTGGAGGACAGGCTACCGCATCATGGCGCTCATTCAGCTTAGTCTTGCGATGATCCTCGTGTTCACGCTTCCTGTATGGAAGAAGGTGCACGGTGGGGAATCTTCATCGGAAGAGGACTTCGAGACTTTGTCGCTCCGACAGGCGGCGTCCATCAAGGGCGTGAAGGTCATGTGGCTCCTGTTCATGTGTTCGTGTACGATCGAGTGCTCGGTCGGAAACTGGGGAAGTACTTTTCTCGTAGAACATAAGCACTTGAGCAATGAACTCGCGGCGGCATCGGTGACGTTCTACTATCTCGGCATGACGATGGGCAGATTCCTGTCGGGTGTGCTCGCGAAGAAACTGCACAGCTGGCAGATCATAAAGATCGGATTCATCCTTCTCGGCGCGGCGCTGGTTCTTCTGGTGTTCGTGCCGGTCGACGCGGTGACGGTCGTGGCGCTGATGCTGATCGGACTCGGGAACGGACCGATGTTCCCGAATTTCAACTATCTCGCGCCGGAGAACTTCGGGGAGAAAAAGTCGCCTGCGATCATCGGCACACAGATGGCGGTTTCGAACTTCGCGATCCTGGTCGGACCAGTCGTATGTGGACTTCTCGGACAGGCGCTCGGGATGCGGGTGTTCCCGTTCTATCTCGTGGCTTTCTATGCCGTGATGGTGGCAGTGTTCGTGAGAGCGACGAGGATCTGGAAGATGCCGGGGATCCTGGAGAAGAAAAAAGCAGAAAACTGATGCTGCGGCGCGCTGATTTAGGTTTAGAATAAAACTTGGGTTGTTGAACAGGAAGTGAGCAAATGAAAAAGATCGGTCTGGTCGGCGGGACAGGTCCCGAGTCGACCGTAATGTACTATAAGAAATTAAACGAAGGCATCGACCGTCTGACGGGCGGTAAGGCGATGCCGGATATCGCGATCGAAAGTGTCGATTTCCGACGTGCATGGGGTTATGTCACGTCCGGAGATAATGCGGGTCTCGCGGATTATCTGTTTGAGAAGATTCACTGTCTTGAATTGGGCGGCGCGGAGGTCGTTTCACTGACTGCCGGAACGATGCATCTCGTGTACGATGAGCTGGCTTCGAGAGCTTCAGGTCCGCTCGTTAGTATTCCGAAAGTAGTAAGTGATGAGATCGTTTCCCGCGGGATCAAGAAGATCGGCCTGCTCGGCACTGTTTTCACGATGGAGAAGGACTACATGAAGAAGGATCTTCTCGAGGCGGGCGTGCAGGTGTTTGTTCCTACTGCTGAAGAGCGCGAGCTGATCGGAAAGCGTATCTACGAGGAACTCGAGAACGGTATTGTGAAGGAGTCCACTCTGGAGGAGTTTCAGAAGATCATTAAGCGGATGCAGGCGGAAGATGGTATCGAGGGTGTGATCCTCGGATGTACCGAGCTGCCGCTGCTGCTGAATGAAGGCAACTGTCCGGTGGCGTGCTTTGACACCGTTGAAATACATATCAAAAATCTGATCGAGCTGGCGATGGAATAAGCCGGCCGGTGCGCCTTTCTGATGGGCGTGCTGAGGAAGGAGAAACTATGAGTTATACGATCATGTCCGGTAAGTTTGAGACCGGAACACAGGAACAGCAGATGGGTTATGCGATGCTGCTGGGTCAGGAGAATATCCAGTACAAGTTTGACCTTTATTTCCACTGGTACAATCTCGTGCATGAGATGGGTCACTGTGTGGCAGCGGCTTGCGGCAAAGAGTTTTCGCCGCTCATGGAAGAGATGTTCGTCAACGAATTCGCAGTCGGTTACTACCGCTTTATCGGTGATGATGCGAGACTGTCGGATCTTCAGGCGATGCTTCAGGCGTCGATCGATAATATGCCGTCTCCGGTTCCGGAGGGTGAGTCTTTCTTAGAGTTCTATGAACGCATCTGGGGCACGGATGAACTCATGTCCGTGATGGTCTACGGATACCTTCAGCTGAACAGTGTACTGCTGGCCCTGAAGAAGGATAAGCCTTTCGAGGAGATCCTTAAGGAGCTGGGACTGGAGCTCGGATCCGGTGAGACAACCCGGTGTGAGCTTCCAATCACTTCTGAGAATGCGGAGGCGTTCCTTAACTCGGCGCGCGAGAACCTGATCCGCCTCGGGGTAGATGTGCCGGAGATCCGGCTGCAGCTTCTCGACGATCCGATGGTGCAGTGCGCAAGGCCGGAGTAAGAGTCAGGCACATATTGTGGAACTTTTCGTGGCCTGTGTCTGATATAATTGAAATATCTGAGGGAATCCGCAGCTTAGGCATTTGACATGGAGGGGTGAACATGCTGAAGGCGTATCTTGATTTCTGGAAGAAGTATGGAAACACTACCACCAGGACAAACCGGAAAGATTTCTGGCTGGCGTTTCTTGCAAATACTATTCTCACTGTAATTATTTCTGTGGTTGCTTTTCTCGCGATCGGCGGGATGGTGGGACCGATCGTGGTGATATCGTTCTGGGTGTTCATCACGCTGATCCCGTGGTGCACCGCTGCTTCGAGACGTCTGCTCGACGCAGGCGAAAATCCGATCACTGTTTTGTTGATCCTCGTGCCCGGTATCGGCTTCCTTCTGCTCTTTGCTAAACTGGCGAAGCCGTCGACGGATAAGCCCGTAGAAGTGAAGACGCCGGTGGTTCCGGTGAAGCCTGCGGCTTTCTCTTCGGGTCCTGTGGTCCGTCCGATGGGCGCCTCGGGTATCC
>DBYF01000088.1:9800-11234 GCA_002310155.1 Mageeibacillus sp. UBA1193
AAGTATGTCGGGCTGGTCGATAAGTATGCGCACTACTGTAGCTTAGTGATCAATGATCCGGAACCGGAAAAGATGGAGAAGGAGATCGTTGTTGGCGGAAAGGATGCGTTGACGGCGATCAGCGGATACCTGATGAGCTGTGCCTACGGAAAAGTATCGCAGGGATGGTGGGAAGGAGCGGCCGGACTGACGCGCATGCTCCGGAAGATCGATAAGACCGAAGGTCTGAAGCACCTGACGATTCTTACGACTGTGAATACAAATATCTATGAATACCAGACGCAGGTCAAGAACATCGCGGAAAGAGAGCTTCTGGTGGCGGAGAAGGAGAAGGGAAACTATCCTCCGGACGGGAAGATCCCGGAAAAGTACGCGCATGCGGAAATTCTCGAACTGGAACTGGTGTCTCCTATGGAAGAACGCCTGGAGCAGTGCTTCGGGATGCTGGATTCCGTGGATGGCTGGAGCAAGAAGAATCAGGCATTTTTCTACTATACCGCGGCACGTGCGGTGGAGAAGGTCTATCCTGAGAGTAAGGCGGTAGTGGCTTTTTCCGCTGCGCAGGTCAACGCGGATCCGGATCGCGGTAGTCTGGGATGGGACAGCCTGAAACGTGTGGAGGGTGATGCGTTCGAGAAGACCGCTGAGTTCGCGAAGAAAATGCATGAGAAATACCCTGTGCCGAAGAGCATGCAGGAAGCGGAGACGTATCCGGGATAAGTTTTCCTTTTTGTGGGAGAAAAGGTGGAGGGCGGCGAAAAGCACCTGCCGGCGGCGCTGGTTTATCCTGTGCAATCTTAACCTTTTCTTTAACTTTGGTTGGCGATGTTTTAACTTTCTACCGCTAAACTCTATAAATGAAGGACAGGAAAAAGAAACCTTCGAGAAATCATAATATACCCTTAACCCCAAGAAAGCCCGGAACCACCCCCTCCGGGCCTTCGTCTTTTTCGGGGATTTACAGTAAGGGGATACTCAATTACCAAAGTTTTCACGTAAAATAGAAGTAGTGAACGAAATGTCCCGGCGCTTCGTGCCAGGGTGGAAGGAGACGTCTATGATTCTGCTGATCAATGCCTGTGTGAGAAAAGATTCGCGTACTAAGCGCCTGACGGATGCGCTGCTTAAGAAGCTTCCGGGCGAGGTGACTGAGGTCGATCTCGGGAAGATCGATTTCCCGGTCGTGGATGAAGCGTTCCTCCAGAAAAGAGATGCCCTGATCGAGAAGCAGCAGTGGGACGATCCGATCTTCGCTCTAGCGATGCAGTTTAAGTCCGCGGATACGGTCGTGGTCGCAGCGCCATACTGGGACCTGTCGTTCCCGGCTTCGCTCAAGCAGTACTTCGAGCAGATCAACGCGATGGGCACGACCTTCGATTATTCGCCGGAGGGCACACCGATCCCGCTCTGTAAGGCCGAGAAACTCTATTATGT
>DBYF01000088.1:11274-11484 GCA_002310155.1 Mageeibacillus sp. UBA1193
GCCGAGAACTTCTACGGCATCAGGGAAGTGAAGCTTCTGTCGGCGGTGGGATTTGATATCTACGGCGCGGATGTGGAAGCGATCCTGAAGGAAGCGGAAGAGCGGATCGACGATATTCTGTAAGATTTGGAGAAAGAAAGTGGAGATTCAACTGGAACAGCTGACGCACGAGAACCTGAAGTCCGCGTGCGAGATCAATAGAGACGATAT
>DBYF01000072.1:0-1333 GCA_002310155.1 Mageeibacillus sp. UBA1193
GCGACCGGTGTCGACGGGGCGTCTTCCATGGTCGAACTCGCGAAAGAAAAATACCCGGAGAGTGCTTTTGAAGTCGTGGATATCACGGAAAAACTTCCATTCGAAGATGGGGCTTTTGATATCGTATTCAGCAATCAGGTCCTGATGGATATCGAGCATGTCGAGAGTATTCTCGAAGAAATCACGAGGGTGCTGAAACCAGGTGGTATTTTCTACTTCTCGATCGTGCATCCGGCATTCTATAACGGCGAGTGGGTAGAGGGAAATCCGTCAGGAAAACTGATCACTTCATACATCACGCCGGGCATCACCGAAAACCACTTCTGGGGTGAGACGACACACTTCCACAGACCGCTGTCGTTCTATCTGAATGCGTGCTCCGACGCGGGGCTGAGCCTTGTGCATACCGAAGAGCCGAAAGCATACGATGGAGTTTCGAAGAACGAAGATATCCCGCTGTTCTTTTTCGCTGAGTATAGAAAGTAATGAATCAACACATATTGACGGGATGATCTTTCCGCACTACAATTAACCAAAAGGTTAAATGATGAAAGGGGTGATACTGTGGGCATTCAGAATACGATGAAGGCTTTGGCCGATCCGACCCGCAGGACCATCCTCAACCTTTTGAAGAAGAGCCGCCTGTCCGCAGGTGAGATCGCAGAGCACTTCAACATGAGCCTGCCTGCGGTCTCCAAGCATCTGAATGTCCTTAAGGAAGCGGACCTGATACGAGACCAGCGGGAAGGCAAGTACATCTTCTACGAGTTGAATGCATCCGTTCTGGATGAAGCCCTGCTGTGGCTGAAAGACCTTCGAGGTGATTAACTATGAGAAAGCTTTATACGATCATGTTTTTTACGATTCTGCTCCTTCTGGTCGGCACGGTGATCTTCCTGATTCTTTCGCCGGATCAGATCCCGGTACATATGAGTATCTCGGGAGAGGTAGACCGGGTCGGAAGCAAGTTTGAATATCTCGTGTTCCCTGCGATCGGAGCCGGGCTTGGTCTGTTCTTCTCAATTTTGGCAAAACTCGAGCGCAAAAAGACCGAGAAGTCGAATGAAAAGATCCTTATGTATGTTGGGATCGGCGTGATCGCGCTGCTTGCTCTTATCGGATTCTACTTCATGTTCCAGGCAAGCAGATACGATTCAGAAAGCAACGGTTCTCTTGGCGACGCAAATAAGCTGATCAATGTCGGAATCGGTGTGCTTCTGGTCGTGCTCGGAAACATCATGCCGAAGGCAAGAATGAATTCTATGTTCGGAATACGCACTTCATGGAGCATGTCGAGTGATTCGGTCTGGCAGAAGACCCAGCGTTTCGGCGG
>DBYF01000072.1:1383-4936 GCA_002310155.1 Mageeibacillus sp. UBA1193
GGGATCATTGCGGTCATGGCGATCGTCACATCGGCGGCTTCGTACAAATACTACGTGGCAGACCAGAAGAAAGGATGACTTCAATGATCGGGAATAAGGCATACTACCACCTTCCGGGACTGTTCGAGTTCTATGATCTCTACAAGGTGTTCCTGCCTCTTTTCAGAGAGCACAGGGAGTACTTCTACGACTGGTGTGAGATCGGTTCGATATACGGCGCGCCGGGCGACTGTATCTGGGGCGGAGGACGTGTAGGATTCGGCGACGCGGATCCTTCTGAGGTTGCTTCTCTCATGAAGGAATACGGCATCTCTTCACGCCTGACGTTCAGCAATTCCTTGCTTACGGAGGAGCATCTGTCCGATAAGAAGTGCAACGATCTCTGTGCGCTGTTCGAGAAAAACGGAGTGGCGGAGAACGGAATCATCGTACACTCGGATCTTCTGCTGAACTACATCCGTTCGAAGTATCCATCTTTCTACTTTGTTTCTTCGACGACGAAAGTGATCACGGATTTCGATCAGTTTGTGGAAGAACTGGATCGTGAAGACTTCCGTTATGTGGTGCCGGATTTTCGCTTGAATAAGGGTCTTTCCGCGCTAAAAGCACTCGCCCCGGAGCAGAAGAGCAAGGTCGAATTTCTCTGCAATGAATGCTGCTGGTTTGACTGCTATGACCGGAAGAACTGCTATGAAAATGTCAGCAGGAAAAGCCTCGGAGAATCGTGTGAAGATCACGTATGTGTATCGCCGGACGCGGCTCGTGGATACCGCTTTTCCGATGCCAAGAAGAACCCCGGGTTCATCGGGATCGAGGACATTCAGAATGTGTATCTTCCGGAGGGCTTTTCGCACTTTAAGATCGAGGGGCGAAGCCTGGGAAGCGCAGTTGTCCTAGAGTTTCTTCTTTACTACATGACGAAGCCGGAGTACCAGCTGAAGGTAAGAGAAGAGATCTATCTCGACAGCATGCTGGATCTGTTTTAGTTCTCAGAGATCCGCTCGATCGCTTTCTGATAATCACCCTTGAAACAGAAGGTATTCATACCGGCTTTTCTTGCGCCTTCTGTATTCTCCTCGCGGTCATCGATGAACAGACATTCATCGCCATTTAAGCCGTACTTTTCAAGGAATGTGCGGTAGATCTGTACATCCGGTTTGAGCATGAGATAATCCGACGAAACGAATACGCCATTGAAGAAATCCAGTGGCAGCAGTCTCGGGAAATAGGTGTAGAACAGATCACTTGCGTTGGACAGGACATAGATCCCGTATCCGTGTTCTTTTACATACTCGCAGAATTCTTTCGCGCCTTCTAACGGGTACATGCAGATGTCCCATTTATCGCAGCAGCTTCTTAAGGCCTCATGGTACTTCTCGGGAACACGTCCTTTTACCAGATCGAATCTGTCTTTGTCCTTGATGTCACCTCTGTCTCCCAGTGCCCACTCCGGGCCTTCGAACAGTTCTTTTCGGATAATGTTTTTTTCTTCTTCCGAAGAACAGAAATGATCGAGTACGAATTCAGGATTGAAATCCAGAAGTACATTTCCCATGTCGAGTACGATATTCTTAATCATGTTTCACCTTTGCCATGTGTTTAGTTTCGCTTTCAAAAGCACCGATAACGCTACCATTATAGTACAGATACCGACCGCATAGAATAACAGAGCTGTCACGCATCATATGTGATTATCCGTGAAAGTAGGTTAAGATATATTCATGGTACATTTTGGTTTTTCTTATGTAGGTGTGATCTATCTGCTGATGCTCTTCATCCCCAACATCTTCTGGGCGAAGAACCAGCCGAAAGATTACGATAAATATGTGGGCAACGAGAAAAAGAGCCTTCTTCTTTTCGAACGCGCGGGCGAGGTTCTGACGAGCGCTCTTTGCCTGATCTTTTCCGACTTTAATATCCGGACGGATTCGCTGTGGTGCCTGTGGCTTCCGCTGTCTTTTATCTTCATGGTCCTCTATGAACTATACTGGATCCGATATTTCCGAAGTGAGAAAACAATGGCGGATATGTATTCGAGTTTCGCGGGTTTTCCGGTAGCCGGAGCATCTCTTCCGTGCCTCGGGTTCTTTACACTCGGCGTCTACGGGACTAATATCTTCCTGATCCTGGCTTCGATCATTCTGTCGATCGGGCATATCGGCATTCATCTGATGCATCGGAAAGAATCTGTTGAAGCGAAGAAGCCGAATAAAGCGGTAAAGGTGGTAAAGATCCTGCTTCTGATACTCATTACAGCAATACTTCTGGTGATCGTGATTGCTATCGGAGGAAGGAATTTCAACTGGTTCACGCACTATATCGATACGTCCAAAGGCGTCAATGAATCCATCTACGTTCCAATCGGAGGACAGGAGCAGTATCTCCTGATCCGGGGCAAGGATAAGAGTAATCCGGTCATCCTGTATATCCATGGTGGCCCGGCTGGTCCGGATTCGCCGATATCTCCTGTTTTTACGGATCCGCTGATCGATGATTATACGATCGTCTGCTGGGATCAGCGTGGCTGTGGAAGGACGTATTTCCGAAACTGTGATGACGATCCGGACAATAAGACCGTAAGCTTCGATCAGGCGTTAAAAGATACAGATGAGCTTGTGGATTATCTTCGTGGGAGATTTAACACGGACAAAGTAATCCTGATGTGTCATTCGTATGGAACGATCGTAGGTACAAGATATGTTCAGCAACACAGTGAGAAAGTAGAAGCCTACATCGGAATCGGACAGTTCGTCAGTTACAGAAGATCGAATGAGATCTCCTATAACGAGGCGGTCGAAATTGCAAGATCCACAGGGAAAGATACCTCGAAACTGGATTCTCTTTATAATGCATATCTGAACAGTGATTCTCTTTCGGATTATCTTGCGTTCCGGAAAGAAGCAAACAAGTACCATCCGGCAGAGAGAAAAGCAAACACCCTGATGCTGGCTATGTTCTCTCCATACACCGGTATGGATGATCTCAGATGGCTTTTAAAACAGAAGGATCTGGATGATTTCAGTGAACTGGAAAAGCCGCTTCTGGAACTGGCTGCTTCCTACGATATTTACGAGCAGGATATGCACTATGATGTCCCGATGTATTTCATCTCCGGTGAGATGGATTATGTCTGCAATACTTCCCTGGTAGGAACCTTTTACCAGGAGATCACCGCTCCGGAAGTAGAATTTGTGGTGATCTCGGGTGGAGGTCATACTCCTCACTACGAATCTCCGAAGCTTTTCGCCGATGCGGTCAGGGGTTTGCTCCAGCACTCCTGATCTGTACATTGTTGGAGTCGAGTATACCAGTAGGTTCTTGTGATCTTCTTTCCATAGCGGTTCAATAAGGGCAAGGAGATCGTTTGAAACTGAAAGGAAAAATACATGTTAGAAAGAATGGATGACTTTTTCAGTGCACGCGTAGACGGATACGACGAGCACATGAGAGATACGATCGAGGGCTCGGATGAGTTTTACGACTATACTGCCTCGCTCCTTCCGAAAGAAGATGGTGCGAGTGTACTTGATCTCGGCTGCGGTACAGGACTTGA
>DBYF01000072.1:4966-5220 GCA_002310155.1 Mageeibacillus sp. UBA1193
CTGACGCAGGCGATGCTGGATACGCTGAAAGAAAAGTTTCCGGGAAAGAAACTGAACCTGATCTGCGGATCGTATTTCGACGAACCGTTCGGGGAGAGTGCTTTTGAAGCGGCGGTATCGGTCGAGTCACTGCATCACTTCACAAAAGAGGAGAAGATCCCACTCTATACGAAACTTCACTCCTCCCTGAAAAACGGAGGTTATTTCATACTGACGGACTATTTCTCCAAATCCGAAGACGAGGAGAAATTCTT
>DBYF01000072.1:5263-13920 GCA_002310155.1 Mageeibacillus sp. UBA1193
CACTATGACACGCCGCTGACCGTGGAACATGAAAAGGAAGCACTTCTTGCTGCAGGATTTAAATCGGTGGAAGTACTGAAAAACTGGGACGCGACGTACACGCTTAAAGCGGAAAGGTAAAGATATGACACATAAGGAATTAGCATTAGATTATTTCGGAAGACAGTTTCACTGTTCGCAGGCGGTGCTGGCGGCATTTGCACCGGAGTGCGGACTTACGGAAGAGCAGGCGCTGAAGCTTGGCGCGTGCTTCGGAGGCGGCATGAGAAAGGGTGAAGTCTGCGGTGCCTGCACGGGCGCGCTGATGGTGCTCGGCTCACTTTACGGTCAGTTTGATGAGACCGATCTGGAGAGCAGACTCCGTGCCAACGATGTCAACGTTAAGATGATGGAGCGTTTCGCGAAGGTATGTGGATCTTATATCTGCAACGACCTTCTGAAGTGCGACATTTCCACACCGGAAGGCGTGGCATATGCCAGAGAGCAGAAGCTCTTCACGGAGTTCTGTCCTACCATGGTGGCTAACGCTGTCGATATTTTGGAAGAGATCATTTCAGAGGTGGAAAATGGATAATATAGTGATTCGTGATGTAATGGTCGAAGATGCCAAAAGACTTTCGGAGATATATTCCTACTATGTAGAAAACACGGCAGTATCTTTCGAATATGATGCGCCGACGGAAGATGAGTTCAGAGCCAGGATCGAGAAGACGACAGTCAAGTTCCCGTACCTGGTTTGCGAGATCGACGGCAAGGTCGTCGGTTATGCGTATGCCGGTGAATACAGCGCCAGAACTGCTTATTCCTGGACGGCGACCACGTCGATCTACCTGGACAAGGATTATAGAAGAATGGGTATCGGAAGAAAGCTCTACGATGAGATCGAAAAGCGACTCAAGGAGATGGGGATCATCAACATACTTGCGGGCGTGGCTTACTGCGAAGATGAGGATGAATACCTGACGCACGACAGCTGCGAGTTCCATAAGAAGATGGGCTATGTTGAGGTCGCGCACATGATGAAAGTCGGAAAGAAATTCGACAGATGGTATGACCTCAAGTGGCATCAGAAAGTGATCGGATAAATACCGTGATTTGAGAAATCCTCCTTTTTTCGGTACTATGTACAGGGGGAAAAAGGAAATGGAGAAGGAGCTCAGAAAATGGTAGGAGTTTATTTCAGCGGGACGGGCAATTCCAGGCATTCCCTGGAGGTGTTCTGCAAAGAGATCGATACGAACACAAAAGTAATTTCCATCGAGGAAGAAGGCGTCATTGACGCGATCAAAGGAAACGACACGGTCGTGATCTCATATCCGGTGCAGTACAGTACGGTACCGATCTTCCTTCGGGATTTTGTATCAGATAACAGCACGCTTTGGAACGGGAAGAAAGTTTTCGTCATTGCGACCATGGGCATGTTCAGCGGTGACGGCGCAGGCATGCTCGGGCGTCTTCTGAAAAAGCACGGCGCGACGGTCATCGGCGGTCTTCACGTAAAGATGCCGGATAATATCTCGGATGTAAAGCTTCTGAAGCATCCGCTGGATGTCTATAAGGAGATCGTTAGAAAGGCGGATGTAAAAGTCATCAAGTCCGCGCAGAGCTTCAAGGCCGGAAAACCGAAGAAGGAAGGACTGAATGTGATCTACCGTCTTGCGGGATTCTTCGGACAGAGACTTTACTTCGGACATATGACGAAGAAGTATTCGGACAAACTAAAGATAGATGCTGGTCAATGTATCGGATGCGGCAAATGCGAGACGCTCTGCCCGACACATAACATTACCATGAAAGATGGAAAAGCTACTGCCGGCAACCACTGCACGATGTGCTACCGCTGCGTCAACAATTGCCCGAAGAAGGCGATCACGCTTCTCGGAAAAGCAGTCGGCGAGCAGTGCAGGATCGAGAAGTTTGTGGAGTAATTACATGGATTTTGTAAGAGAGATCTTTCCCGGAGTAAAGGTATATCAGCTCAGTTCACGTGTGGATAATCGAGGTTCCATGACACGCATTACCGATGCCGTTACGGATGAATTCGGGATCAAAGAAACACGCATCTATTCCATGCCGAAGAAGGGCACATTCTTCGGTATCCATTACCGCGAGGAAAGTTATCCGATGATGAAGTTTGTCTCCGTGATCCGGGGACGCGGGATGGATTATGTGATCGACCTCCGGAAAGATTCGAAGACATATCTTTCCTGGGAATCTCTCGAGCTTTCGGAAGAAAACCATCTGGCCGTGTTGATCCCCGCGGGATTCGGCCACGCCTTCATTTCGCTTACTGACGATACGGTCCACACGTATTCGATCGACCGGAGCGGGAAGGACGGAAGGTCTCTCCATCTGAATTATAAGGATGAGAAGATAGGATTAACGCTTCCTGTTGAGGTCTCGGAGATCGCCGACTACGACCGGGAAGCGCCATTTCTGTAAAGTTATTACATGGAGGTATCCAATGCTTTTTGATGATTTAAAGCTCGGTATGGCGGTTGAGACTGAACCGGTCCGTATCGAAAAAGAGAAGATGGTCGCATTCGCGAAAGAATACGACGATATACCGCTTCACACAGATGACGCATACGCGAAGAACACTCCTTTCGGGCAGATCATCGCGCCGGGCGTGATGTCCTTTATGTCTGTATGGAATAACTATCTGAAGGTCGACTTCTTCGGAGACGACCTTATTGCCGGAAAATCCACGAAGCTTGAGTGGATGAAGCCGGTGTTTGCCGGTGATGTCTTATTCGGCAAAGCAACGATCACGAATCTGGTGAAGAGAAGTGAGAGAAACGGCCTTGCTGAGGTCACGATCGATATCTCTAACCAGAATGGTGATCTGGTAATGACTAATATCACAGAAGCCGTAGTAAAGTGCAGAAAGATCTGATGATATGACCACGGTTTACTTCGTAAGGCACTGCAAGTCCAATAGTAAGAACCACGACGATCTCTCCCGTGAACTGACGGAACAGGGCCTGAAGGACCGTGAACTGGTCACACGTTTCTTCGCCGACAAGGAGATTGGCGCTGTTCTGTCGAGCCCGTATAAGAGATCGATCGACACGGTTAAGCCGGTCGCCGATGAAAGAGGTCTTACGATCCGTACTTTTATGGATCTTCGCGAGCGGGAGACCGGGCAGGGCTGGATCGAGGATTTTCTCGGCTATGTAAAAGCACAGTGGACGGATATGACCTATAAGCTTTCCGGAGGTGAGAGCCTTCTCGATGTTCAGAAGAGAAACATCGCTGTTCTTAACGAGATCGTCCGCGATTATAAGGGACAAAATATCGTCATCGGAAGCCACGGGACTGCGCTGAGCGCGATCGTGAACTACTACGATCCTTCCTTCGGATACGATGAATTCTATGAGATTATAGACATAATGCCATGGATCGTGGCTTTTGAGTTCGACGAAAACGGGAATTTCACAGGCCTTCGCACGTTCATTCCAGGTCAGGATTGCTGATATAATATAGCGGACATTGACCGAAAAGGAGTGCACCCCGGTGAGCATCAAGGTAGTTATTTTCGATTTTGACGGAACACTTGCAGATACCAGAAAGACGATCGTTCTTGCTAAGCAGGAGACGATGCGCTTTGCCGGACTTGAAGTAAAAGATGAGGAGACCTGCGCTTCTACGATCGGTTATTCGGCACGCGCAGGCTTTAAGAAGCTTTATCCCGATATCACTGAAGACCTTTTGGATGTTCTCGTTCCGAAGTATAGAAGTACCTTTGACGCGCTGATCCAGGATATGCCGCCGGAACTGTTCCCGGGCACCCGAAAGGTCCTTTCAGACCTGAAAGAGAAGGGTTACGTCCGCACGATCGCGACAGCCCGTAACAAGAAGTCCCTTTACGAATTCCTCGACGGATGGGGAATGACCTCCGAGTTTTCCTATATTCTTACAGGCGACGATGCCCTGCCGCTGAAGCCGAATCCGGACGCGGTCATCAAGACCCTGAAGGATCTGTCTTTTGCGCCCGAGGAGGCGCTGGTCGTCGGCGATATGCCGCTGGATGTGCTGATGGGTAAGAATGCGGGTGCTTTTGTATGCGGAGTTACTTACGGCAACGCGAAGAGAGAAGACCTTCTGGAGGCGGGCGCGGATTACGTCATCGACAGTATCAGCGAGCTTCCGGGCGTGATAGAGAAGATCGGGTAACAGAGTATGGTAGCTTTCAAAGTCGCGTTACTGAGTGTATTTGTTGCCCTGATGTACATGTTTCCGGGCTATCTTCTGGGCAAGTCGAAGAAGGCGGTCGCGGACCATCTTTCGACGATGTCCGCGGTCCTGATCTATGTATGCTCGCCATGCATGGTCGTCTCGTCCTTCCTCTCCATGGAGTATATAAGAGAAGATTTCATCAACATGGGGTACTATTTCCTCGTGTCCCTGGCGGTCGAGGTGGCCGTTCTTCTGTCGCTGTATGCGATCTTCAGAAAGAAGTTTTCGATCAACAAATACAGGATGCTGGCGATCGGCACTGTGCTCGGCAACTGCGGTTTCTTTGGTATGCCTCTTATAAAAGCACTCCTCCCGGATCATCCGGAGGTGGCCTGCTATTCCTCGATCCACGTGATTACAATGAATATCCTGGTCTTCACGGCGGCAGTATACTGCCTGACGCAGAATAAGAAGTACATTTCCATCAAGTCCGCGATCGTAAACCCCGCGGTGATCTCTCTTCTCGTGGCGATCCCGCTGTATCTCGTGAGCGCAAGCGACTATATCCCGGATACCTGCCTGAACGCGATCGATCTGGTAGGTAAGATGACGACTCCGGTCTGCATGCTAATCCTGGGCATCCGTCTCTCGACGATCCGCTTCAAGGAACTGCTTTCCGAGCCTTTCGTCTATTTCGTCTGCATCGGCAAGCTCCTGGTGTTCCCGCTGGTCTCTTTTGCGGCGGCGTTCTTCCTGCCTCTGCCGTATGCGTTTAAGGCGAGTCTCTTTATCCTCGGCGCGACGCCCTGCGCCTCCGTTATCCTGAATATGGCGGAGATCCACGGGAAAGAGCAGAAGCTGAGCGCGAACTGCATCCTTTTGAGTACGCTGCTGTGTATCTTTACGATCCCGGTGCTCTCCATGATGCTCACATTCCTGAAGTAACAGTGTTAAAAAAGACCGATGCCCCTTTTACAGGACATCGGTCTGTTCTTACTTGTCTTGAAAGGTAAGGATTACTCAGCCTTCTCGAGGAGATCTGCAACCTCAGCTTCTTCTGCTTCAGCAACCTCGGCAACAACTGCTTCCGCGGTCTCCGGTTCAGATTCAGCAGCAGCGGCAGCATACTTCGCGTTGCCCTGAGCGAGTTCTTCGAACTTTCTGGCTTCTTCCTCAGCAAGGGCAGCAGCAGCTTTTGCTTCTTCTTCTGCCTTCTTCGCAGCAGCCATAGCTTCCGCGGCTCTCTTGGCAGCAGCTTCTGCCTTCTCTCTTGCCTTCGCGGCAGCGATCTTCGCGGTCTCTTCCGCTTTCTCGGCAGCAATGCGGTCGTCTTCTTCCTTCTTCTTCTTGCTGGCCTGCTCGAAGAGTTCTTCTGCCTTCTTAGTAGCTTCCTTCGCTTCTTCTGCCTTCTTCTCGGTGGTCTTTACGAGTTCGTCAGCGTGCAGGGCAGCGGTCTTAGCTTCTTCAGCAGACTCTTCCGCAGCCTTCTTAGCTTCTTCACGAGCTCTTCTGGCAGTGAACTTCGCGTCCTGCTCGGTCTTCTTCTGGGAAGCGAATCGTACAGCTTCGTTTGCCTTCTTCATGGCTGCTCTTGCGACCTGTTCAGCCTCATTTGCGGCAGCCTGCGCGTCTTTCGCGGCTTCCATAGCAGCGAGGTATTCGCTCTCGGCAGTCTCTGCAGCAGTAACGGCCTCGGTCTCAGCCTTGGCAGCAGCCTCGAGGACTTCATTCGACTTAGTAACAGCAGCCTTTGCCTCTTCTGCCTTCGCCTGTGCATCGGCAGCTTCCTGAACAGCTCTGGCCTCACGGTTCTTCGCCTGGTTCAGTTCGAGTTCAGCCTTCTCAGCTGCGATAGTAGCAGCGCTCTTATTGCGGTTAACAGCTCTTCTTGCAGCAGAAGAATCGGAGATCTGTGTATCTGCCAGACGTACCGGCGGATCGTAATTACGTGTGATCACCGGTTCGGACGGTCTCGGAGGTCTTACAGACTGAGAAATATCAGTTGTACGGGATACAGATCCCGGACGGCCAGATGGCTGTGCAGCCATTGCCGGGCGTACGCGAGTTGCCTGTTCCGGATATGCCTTAGCAGGAGCAACAGGGGCAGAAGCCTTGTTCTCTTCCTCGGCAGGAGCCTTACGGGAAGCTTCTTTAGTCTTTCTGGCTTCTTCCATGGCTTTTCTGTATTCGATCTGAGCCTTGGCAGCGGCAGCGCGCTCTCTTGCGTAATCCGCAGCAGAACCACTCTTCATATCCGCACGGTTGACATTACGTCCCATGGGATTTGCCGGACGTTCCATGTTGACCATGTTGCCGAGATTTCCGCCCGCGCCTGAAAGCTCAACCGCCGGACGTCCCAGTTTGTCCTGTTTACCTGTCAATGCATCCAATAAACCAGCCATAAAGATCACCCTTGTTTCCTAAATTTTTTTGTAACCACTTGTATTCTTTATTATACGCGGATAGAGGGAGATTTCAAGGATTTCTTCGCTAATTTCACTGAATTTGCCCCGGATTTGTGTGATAGAATTGTTCTAAATACACATTTTTTGCAAGGTAGCGATATGAAAATACATGGTTTGATGAAGATGACACTCCTGGATTTCCCGGGACAGGTAGCCTGTACGGTGTTCCTCGGCGGGTGCGATATGAGATGTCCGTTCTGCCACAACGCAGAGCTTCTGGATCCTGACGCTCCGGCGGATATGGATGAGGAATCGCTCTATGCTTTCCTGGAAAAGCGCCATGGACTTCTCGATGGCGTGGTCTTTACGGGCGGCGAGCCTCTTCTTCGGAAAGAACTGCCGGATGTCATGAGAAAGATCCGGGAGATGGGCTTTAAGATCAAGCTGGATACGAACGGAAACCACCCGGACCGTCTGATACAGATCGTGGAGGAAGGTCTTGTGGACTATGTGGCGATGGATATCAAGAACAGTCCGGATAAGTATGGCGTCACGATCGGCGTCCCGACGTTTGACGTATCTAAAGTAAAAAGAAGCGTAGAGTTCCTTCTCTCGGGAAAGGTCCCCTATGAATTCCGCACGACGGTCGTCGCGCAGTTCCACGATGAGCAGTCCATGAAGGAGATCAGGGAGTGGATCCGCGGTGCCGACCGGTATTATCTACAAGGATTTGTGGACAGAGATACGGTTCCCTACAAGGGTCTGAAAGCATGTTCGGACGAACAGATGAGATCCTTCCTGGAAATCGTAAAATCGAGCGTAAAAGAAGCGGATCTGAGAGGAATCTGAAGAAAAAATCAAATACGTAATGAAAACGTAACATACAATATCTTGTGTTTGAGTAATTTCTCACTCACAAGATATTGACTTTTTGCTCCGTAGTGATAGCATTTATATATCAGCCGGTTAGGGGTAGCGCGGATGGTCCGATGACCATCCCGAATTATATTTTTTGGAGGGCGGTCTAATGTATCGGGTATCGAAGAGAGACGGAGAAGTAGTAGACTTTAATGTATCAAAAATCAGTGCAGCTATTGAGAAAGCTTTTGTAGCATGTAATAAGCAGTATCACCCCAGTGTGATCGACATGCTGGCACTGCGTGTCACAAGTGATTTTGAAGCGAAGATCAAGAATGATGTGATCTCCGTAGAAGATATTCAGGACAGCGTTGAGAAGATCCTTTCTGAGGCCGGTTATTCCGACGTTGCAAAGGCTTACATCCTTTACAGAAAGAACCGTGAGAAGGTCCGTAACGTAAGAAACGCGATGCTCAACTATAAGGACATCGTTGATAACTATCTGCAGATCAATGACTGGCGTGTAAAAGAGAACTCCACTGTTACTTACAGTGTCGGCGGTCTTATCCTTTCCAACTCCGGTGCGATCACCGCGAACTACTGGCTCTCTGAGATCTACGATGATGAGATCGCAGAAGCTCACAGAAAGGCAGAGATCCATATCCATGACCTCTCCATGCTGACAGGTTACTGCGCTGGATGGTCCCTCAAGCAGCTTATTCAGGAAGGTCTCGGCGGAGTAGTCGGTAAGATCACATCCGCTCCGGCAGGCCACCTCTCCACACTCTGCAACCAGATGGTCAACTTCTTAGGTATCATGCAGAACGAGTGGGCAGGCGCTCAGGCTTTCTCTTCCTTCGATACATATCTGGCTCCGTTCGTTAAGATCGATAACCTTTCCCAGAAAGAAGTTAAGCAGTGCATCCAGTCCTTCATCTTCGGCGTGAACACACCGTCCAGATGGGGCACACAGTCTCCGTTCACGAACATTACTCTCGACTGGACAGTTCCGAGAGACATGGTAGATGAGAAGTGCTGGGTAGGCGGCAAGCAGGTAGACTTCACCTATGGTGAGTGCCAGAAGGAAATGGATATGGTCAACAAGGCCTTCATCGACATCATGATCGAGGGCGACGCGAATGGCCGTGGTTTCCAGTATCCGATCCCGACATATTCCATCACCAGAGATTTTAACTGGGACGAGACAGAGAACAA
>DBYF01000072.1:14026-14179 GCA_002310155.1 Mageeibacillus sp. UBA1193
CTTCGTGAACTCCGTAAGAAGTCCGGTGGATTCTTCGGTTCCGGTGAGTCTACAGGTTCTGTTGGTGTTGTTACCATCAACCTGCCGCGTATCGCATACCTGGCAACTGACGAGGCTGACTTCTTTACAAGACTTGACCGTCTGATGGACATC
>DBYF01000066.1:0-7122 GCA_002310155.1 Mageeibacillus sp. UBA1193
GGCTCCAAAGCGAAAACCCCGTAACCAAAAGGTTGCGGGGTTTCTTGTTTTCTAAGAAAACCGCTCATATCGAATCCTGCTCAACAGATCCTACCTCTCACTAAACACATTCTTCGCGCGGTTGTTGATCGTCGCGATCACGCTGTCGAGATCCTTCTGCCCGAGGAGATACGCAGGCAGTTCCTCGTCCACGATCATCATGATCGCATTGTCGGACAGGAGGATCGTATCGACGGATTCGAGTGTCTGAAGGAAGATCTGAGGAAACTCCAGATACGGCTCATAAATATAGAGGTTGCGCAATATCGGCGGAGTATTGTTGATCGAGTACGGACCGGTCATGTCGCAATATCCGTTGTAGTTATTCGCCGACTGTCTTTCGACACGATACGAAGATGCCGCCCGGTTGATCGGGATCGTATCAAATGCTTCCTTCTGGATCTCCTCACTGAGCAGGATATCGAGAAGCGCATACGCGCCGTCTTTTGCCGTGGAACCTTCCGTGATCGAGAAAGAATTTGTGATATTGGCAGAGGGACCTGTGCCGTTTTTGGACGGGAGACCGAAGATCCTGATGTTGTTATCGAAATAGTAGTTGTAATGCCCGAGGTCAGAGCTGCTTCTGATGTCTTCGACGAATATTACATCCTTGATCTCTTCGGGCGCGTCAGGATCAAAGTCAAAGGGCGAATCGATCGCCGTCGCGGAAACACCCGCCGGAATCTTTTCCTTGAAAAAAGCAGCCAGTTCCCGGAAGTCTCCCTGGTCGATATTCATCATCTTCTCATTTACCCACTGCGTATAATTTCTCTCGAAACAGAGATTCAGGAAGTGAAGCCTGCTGACATATTCCGTGACCGGCTCAGATCCGTTACGCTGTTCGTTTACATAGGACATGTACTGCTCATAGGTAAAGCCGACCTGATCCTCATCCATCTTGGATCCATTCATAATGATGCCTGCGATCGTGAATGACGTCGGGATAAAATACGTCTTCCCGTCGATCTTCGCGGCATCGATGATCTTCGAGTAATACTTGGAAGCATCGTACGTCTCCCTCTCCAGGTACGGTGTCAGGTCCATAAGATACCGGCTGTCCAGCATGTCGATCGACTGCGCCGCGCCCAGGACTACATCCGGCCCGTCTCCGGAACGTATATCCATGGAGAGGCTTCCGCTGACCATCGACATGGCACTGTACATCTGACGGTCACTCGTGTCGATATCATCGGTCATGTCACCGGTCGTCTTATATGCGTTCTGATCGTAAAGCACCAGCTGCACATGGTAATCCGGATTCTGCTCGTTAAAGAGCTTCAGGGCCTCTCCTTCATAATACGTCACCGAGTCGCTGAGACTGGCTACCGTAAGAACAGTCTTTCCGGCGTTCGGGTTCTTTTCGACCTTATCAAGAAAATAGACGACCACAGGGTCCGGTATTAAATACTCACCTTCGATCCGCGGACTGCAGCCGAGGATCACCTTGTTTTCATCTATAGAAAGCACATTTGCCGTCTGGATCTCATAGCGGTTGATATCACAGTGATCGTAGTTCAGGACACAGATTTCGTTCGCACCAGTCGGATCATATTCATAGATACCGGTCGCCTTGGTCAGGTATCCTTTTCCCTCGCTGGTCGAGGAGATCCTCTGGTTGGCACTGATCGGCTTTGCGTCCAGAAGTCTGGTCATCTTTCCTGTTTTCAGATCAAGTTTGGCGGCCATCGGAGTTTTTCCGATGCAGTCAATAATGACCGTGCCATTTCCGGAACCGTACATGTTATCTACAAATCGTGCGACTCCGGGGCCGAATACGGAATCGAGTTCCACATGATAGAGCGGTTCCCCGTTCCTGGAAACAGTGATCATCAGCTTCGGATTATGGTTCACGTCATACGATACGGCACTGCCCACTTCATATCCTTCAATGATATGCATACTATAGAAATATACATTATCCGGATCGGTATGGATCATTTGCGGCGGCACGACCACCTCTCCGCTATCCGGATCAAACTCACAGTAATAGAAGAACTCTTTGATCGTCATGTTACCAACCTGAGTAGGCGATACGAACGGTTCATCAGCATCAGATTCTTCGACCGTCGCGAAGTTCTCAAAATACAGACGGATGCCCTTTTCACCTTCACAGATAGCAAGTGCATCAGGCCCCGTCCCTTTTACTCCGTACAGCATTGTGTCATAGAGATCGACCAGCTGAAGAAGATTCCCTTCCATATCGAAGATGCCCATCAGTTCATAATAATAGGAATCGTTTTCTTCACGTCTTTCTTCTACGGTATATAGAGTCACGAACCTGTCATTACACATCCACATGCCTTCCGGGATGACGCTGAAATAATCAGCTCCGCTGAGCTTAGGATCCAGCTCTATTCTCTTTGTGGTATACCAGGGATCTGTTTCGGAAATGGTCTTCTTTTTCGCGCCTTTTTTCTTACAGGAAGAAGCAGTCAGAAGAACAGAAGACAACATCATTGTTGCAAGTACGAACGCAATGATTCTTTTCAGTTTTGCCATGGAAAAACAGTACCACCCATTCCCCTTTCGAGATCATATAGTTCATACCCAAATTCATTATAGCCACGGCTCTTGGGCAAAAGCAATCAGGATAACGAAAAAACCGAAAGAAAATCGCGAAACCTTCCGAAACATCGAAAGATATATACCGCGTAAAGAATTCAAATTCTTATCCACGTTCCTGCATAAAAAAGTGTTTGCAATTCTCTTACTCGAACGTCGGATTGAACGGGACTTTTGCTCCGCAGAACATGCATTTTCCGACCAGTGGATTATCTGCGGACGGCTTGACTGCCTTACCGCATTCCGGACAGTTTCTCACCTGTTTCTGTTCCGGCGGATTCTCCGTCTTTTCCTTCATGATCTCTTCGATCTTCGCCTCGAAAGTCTCGGGGCTGATTCCCTTGTCGAGCAGTATCTTGTATAGGACCTGGATCTTAACTTCCATCTCCGCGAGCTTATTCTGAAGATCACCGATCTTAAAATTCGCTTCTACTACTTCATTACCGGCACGTCCGTTTACGATCATCGGTGTGCTGTAATTATGACTGTCATACATCTTTCTTCTCCCCCTTTATCAGTTCTGTATCTATCACCTGCCATGTTTTCGAATCGGATAAGTATCCTTTAAACGGCAGTGCGCATCTGTAAATATCGATCATTGAAAAGTGATTCAGATCAGGCATCTCATCCATCTTCATTCCGCAGAGCGGAGTCGTATACGGCCCATACTGCGGCAGTTCTTCCGGTCCCTCATACGTATACCGGTCCGTCGTAACGATAAACGTATCCACGGCAATATAGCGCGTGTATTTTATTCTGTGAACGAATAAATACTCCCCCCGGGTCTCGACCCTGCCGGTAGAGACGAGGATGTAGACCGACCCGTTTTCTTCCAGGATATACCAGCCGTATTCCAGATCAGGTCCGAATTCTCTGGGAGGCAGGACGGTATATGAGTACCCGAGACCTCCCTCACTCTTGGAATATCTCGAAATATCCAACTCGGTCGCACCATACAGCAGTTCGTGATCCAGACCACGGATGCTCAGCAGAGTGCTTACATGATTTTCCTCATCCGGGCGCACCCAGACCTCCGAACCATCGTTGACCGTCCAGACGTAAAATCCTGTACACTCGAATCTCGCGTACGGACCGACCTCGCTGACGATCGCGTCGATCGAATAAGTACTGTCGATGTTCGCGAAAGCCTCCGGTGCGACAGGTGTGGTGACCGGCATCGTCTCGTACGTCACCGTCGTTTCAGGCTCAGTAGTTTCTGTCTCCGTTTCCGGCATGGTAGTCGTCGTAGTCGCCGTGGATTCCCAATACCGTGTCGTCGTTGTATCTTCCGCCATCTTGTCGGCTTTATCTATGAAATAATTACACCCTGTGAAAAGCACTGCTGCCGTGACGATTCCCGCCACCGCGATCATGTTCGGTATGCCCGATTGTCTGCCTTCTTTTTTCATAACCCCGTATGCTCCCAAAACCATCATCTGATCCATTTCAGATACCACTAATATTTTACCATAGACGGAGGTCTTATCCGAACTCCAAACTGCTCATTTTTTGTCGCATCTTCGCATGTTTTTACTTGTGTAAATGTCAAACGCGTGCTAGAGTGAAATCGGGGTTGGCAAACTTAATAACGAGAGGTATTGGAAACATGAAAAAGATCGCTCTTTTCCTGGCGGTTGTGTTTATGCTACCGTGCATGACATCTTGCAAGAAAAGCAAGAAAGATTCGTTCACCGGAAAGACTATTTCAGAGGACAGTACGTGGTGGAATGAGACCGAGGTCACGGTAACACCGGATGAGATCAAGTCCGCCGCGAAGGGTGCTTTTCACAACGTATCACCCTCCTGCCTTTACTCTGACGAAAACTCGGTCATACTGTATTTCAGTTTAGCGCCGGACGATGAGACCCAACCGTATGTCGATATCCTAAGGCAGTATTCGCTTGATGGGAAACTGCTCGGGCAGATCATTCTGAATGACTATTTCGGAGACAAGGATTATTTATTCAACGAAGAGGTCTTTGCTTCCGGCAACAACAAGTACAGCGCGGCGATCAAGGATGAAGATGGCACACAGCTGGCCTACGATCTCGATTTTGAAAACAGTACGCTGAAGGATCCTGGCGAATTGCATTATCCCGAAATGGATGACGGTTATTTTTCCTCCGTCAACACGATGGAAGGTGTCGGGGACAAAATCGTGTATCTGGTCAACTATTCGGTTGACGGACGTCCCGCGTATCGGGTCTATGTCGATGACGGATTCAATCTGCGCACTTTTGATCTGGATTTCGGAAGGGATGCGCAGGTCGGATCTATCTCGTCTTTCCGTGCGGCCGGCCACCACGTATTCTTTACCGCCGAGGTCTCCGAGAACGGAATCGATAAAGAATACTCCTGCGAGCTGAATATCACGAATTTTGATTTAAAGAAAACACCAATCCAGAATCCCGACGATCTCATTAACCTGTATTTCATTTCCGATAGCAAAGCACTGAGCTGTGACACGCACAAGGTGTATACGCTCGATGTTTCGACCGGCACGAAGGAAGAGTTTCTCAACTTCAGCGATACTTATGTTTTCGGTGACTACTCAGGCGCCAGGATCCTGCACGCGACAGATAACGAGATCGTGCTTTTTAGAGAAGATCAGAACGGCTTCGGCATGAATTCCACGGTCCGTCTGATCAAGTTCACGAAGACGGACAAGAATCCGACGGTCGGTCGAAAAGCACTGGTACTGGCATATTTCGACTGGCTGGGCGACGCTGAGTATAACGCGATCAATGCGTTCAACAAGAGTTCAACAGAATACTTCATCGAGGCCACCGACAAGTACTTCGATATCGCAAATGCTTCTCCTGATGAGAACTCCGGCGTGTCTATCCTCGCGCAGAATCTCAGCGGCCAGGTCAATGCGATGGATCTTCTGATCTCGGATATCAAGTCCGGCACCGGCCCGGATCTGGTCATCTACGATTCGCAGTTTGAAAAGCTCAACCATCCTGATTATCTGATCGATCTGACGAAGCGGATCGAGTCGCAGGAGAGCCTCCATAGCGGCGATTACATGGACTTCGTACTCTCTCCGAACGGACGCGACGGCAAGCACTACCGTCTGAATTATTCCTATGTGTTCGACGGTTTCTTCGTGAACAAGAACTTCCTCGATGACGGCATGAAGGGCATGACTTTCGCGCAGTACGATAAGATCATCGAAGAGGACAATCTCGGAAAGAGCGTCCTCTATCAGGACGACCTTTCGCTTCTAAAAGCACTCGTCAGGATTTCGGATTGCTTCTCCTATGACGCCAGCGGAAAACTATCGCTGAATACAGAAAATTTCCGGGCGATCGCGGAATACATCGCGTCGATCCCTGACAACATCTCCTATGACGACGGCATGCTCGAACTGACCAACGTACTGCGTCTTGATTATATGCAGGCCCAGGGATTTACGAGCGCACATGGAAAAGTGTACGAAAACCATTCCATTATCGGCTATCCTTCTCCGGACGGTCACGCGGAAACGATCAATGGCACCGGTATCGGAATCACATCGACATGTTCCGCGCAGGATGGTGCGTGGGAGTTTGCTCTTACACTTCTCACTCCTGAGTCACAGCGTACACTCTGTGATCCGGTCATGAAGAGCATCCAGAAGGAAAACCTCCTCCGTTACGTCAAAGAATTCAATGCCACACGGATGACTATGCACGAGCCGGAAAGACTCACGGATGAATTCGCCGACTGGTACATCAGTGAGGTCTCCGACGCAATCGTCGTACCCGACATCAACCCGACGGTCATGATGATCATGTGCGAAGAAATGCCCGCGTATTTCGCCGGCGATAAGACACTGGATGAGGTGATCGGAGTCATCGAAAACCGCATCAATCTTCTTATGAGAGAACAGGGCTGATCAGCCTTCTGATCTTTCCCCTCGAAAAGGAAGCGGCTCCTCCCAAGCCACTTCCTTTTTTGTTTGCGCATCCGTATATCAGCAGGTTCTTTTTTCTTCGCACCACGAAGCGTAAAATGGTGATGATTATGGAGTCGTATGGTCTTCCATTTGATGATAAAGATGGTGGCACAAGGCCCCCACTTTCGGAGGAATATAATGCTGACAAAAAACGACATAAGTGCTTTTCTTGAAGAAAACGGCATCAAACATGATGATAAAGTTACTGTACATGCTGCACTCCGCTCGGTCGGTGAGATCGAAGGCGGAGCAGATGGTCTGATCGACGCGATGATCGAGTACCTGAACCAGGGTCTTCTCATCATTCCGACGCACACATGGGATGAAGTCGGAAGAGATAATCCGAACTATGATGTGAGAACTTCCGTGCCCTGCATCGGAGCACTCGCCAAGGTCGCTGCTTTCCGAAAGGATGGCGTAAGATCACTTCACCCGACACACTCGGTCACGGTCTTCGGACCCGGTGCCGCGGACTTCGTCAAAGGCGAAGAAAAATGCGCCTCCCCTGCTCCGGTGACCTCGTGCCTGAGCCGTCTCTACGAGGAGAACGGAAAGGTCCTTCTGATCGGTGTCGGCCACGA
>DBYF01000066.1:7161-17483 GCA_002310155.1 Mageeibacillus sp. UBA1193
AACCCGTTCGTAATCAACGTCAAAGACTACGATGGAAACATCACTCAGACTCCGCCGTTCCGCACCCACTACACCGTGGCCGCGGACACTTGCGTATCCGAATACTACCCGAACTATAAGAAAGCTTTCGAGTACACAGGCTGCGTCAAGTACGCCAAGCTCGGCGACGCGCTCGTGTACATCTGTGACGCACGCGGCATGACGGACACTCTCAAGAAGATGTGGACGCGCACCGATCACGATCTCTGCATTAAGAAGGAAGAGATCCCGGAAGAGTATTACAAGTGACAAGCAACTAGTAACAGCGGCCCCTTTCAGAAATGACCGCACTTCTTCGTTTATATGTTTGAGAATAAAGTGACCCCCGAAGCCACATCCGGCCCCGGGGGTCTTGGCAATTCCGGCTAATAGTGAAATCACCGTTAATGCTTCAATTTATCGATCGGCAACAGTGCTTTTAGAGCACCTCGATCCGGATACCCATCTGATACCAGACAGCTGTCAGATCACTACTTCTGGCCTGGATGAGATCCTGTCTCCAGCCGCCCCAGTAGATGCCCTTGTTTCTGAGGAAGTTCGTGGCACCCGGGTTGTTGAGGACAAATACCGGATAGCCCCAATTGCATACCTGGAAAACGACTGTTCCGTTCGTCTTGTGCGAGAACGTGTAGGTGTTGTTACCATTGCTAGTGACGGTCCATCCGTTCGACGCGCTGATGCGGTAGTTTCTTCCCGCCATGTTACCGGTGTAGACATTCGACGGAACCGGGGTAGGTGTCGGAGTCGCGGTCGGCTTCGGTGTAGGCGTAGGTGTGGGCGTTGCTGTCGGAACCGGAGTCGGTGTAGGTGTCGGTGTCACGACAGGAAGCTGATTGAGTTTCCAATTATCGATCGGTACCGGCTCGGAGAGTGCATACTCTGTGTAATCCGTAACTACCGGCATATCCAGATCCGCCATAACATAACCGGATCCGCCCACCTCATGATATGTGACTCTGACGCCATCACTCATGACTCTCTTCGTGCCCTTGAGCGCAGCGTTGATACGCGGTGTCTCTGTCTCCCAGAAAGCCGGGAGCGAGTGCAGCTGGTTGCCGAAGCAATACAGCACATCCAGCTTATCGTTTCCGAAAAGAAGTGCTTCTTTCAGATTGCACTCCGCGCAGTCGAGATGCAGCAGATTCGGGCATCCGCAGACGATCAGCCATTCCATGTTCTGATTGCCTCTGCAGCTCAGATAGGTCACTCTTTCGTTCTCCATGACCACAAGGATAGACAGATCGTTGCGGTCGCAGTCGAGATTGTAAAGATTTACCAGATCCGATACATCCAGTTCTGTCAGATGATTGTCGTAGCAGAAGAAATCCGCCAGCTTGACATCGTTCTGAACATTCACTGAAGTGAGCTCGTTGTCATTGCAGTAGATCGTGCTCAGCTTCGGGCAGTTGGACGCATCCAGCGTGACCATGCCATTGCCCTGGCAGCCCAGCCAGGTAAGGTTTGGCAATCCGGAAACATCCAGTTCGGTGATCTGGTTGTGACGCACTTCAAGAGTTCTCAGATTTCTGAAGTACTTGATACCCTGAAGTGATTTGATCGAACCAAACTCCGACTTGATGTACGTGACCGCCAGAAGCTCGTCTACCGTCACATAACCGTCATGGTCCGTGTCGACGTTCTCACAGACGTACGCTCTGAACTCATCGTCCGGGAAGAGCGTTTCATCAATGATGTGAGATTCTGAGCCTGACTGCGATTCAGGCTGGAGTCCGTACGCGTCCGCGGACACATTTCCCACGTATCCGGGAAGGCTCCAGGAAGCAGTCATCACACAAAAAGCACTCATGCACGCGGCGAGTGCTTTTGCCCTAGATAATTTAGTTTTCATAACCCCTTTGTCTCCTTTACATGATTTTCTACTATTAGCCTGCCATGACTATATTGTATATGTTCGGGGTTATTAAGTACATTTTCAACTCAACGCGATAAACCGCGATAATTCTTTCCCCCACTGCAAATGGATAGGAGAATTTCTCACTTTCACCTACGAAGAAGACCGGGAGGTTTCTCACTCCCGGTCTTCCACAATCAATCTAACGCCTCAGTCATGCAGCCGACTTCATCCTCGTCGACATGCGCCCATTTCCCTGTTTTGCGATTGAATACCTGATCGTAGTACCACATGATGTCATAGCCTCTCGCGATGTAATGGAGCCGGATCGAATCATCTTCAAGCCAGATGCCGAAGTCTCCGATATCTAACGCCAGGATCACAAAATCCTCGTCGGGATCTTCTTTATATGATTCCTTGTTCGGGAAAATAATGGTGACCACATAGTGACCGTCTTTGAGCTCGATCTTGCTCTCATCTTCATTTGGCCAGATGTTCTTCATATTGTCGACAACAAGCCTGAATCCGGGCTCATCCACATCCAGATAACTTTTGAGACTGAACTGGTAACGATTGTTCTCATCGTACTCAAAGTCTTCGCTGATCTTCTCGTCGAAAACGGCCACGGCCCGGTCTTCGAAGACCACGACCTTCTCGAGTCCGAACATGTTATCACTCGGACATTCGATAACTTCCTTCGCATCTTTCTCATTCTCGACCAGAGACTTTTTCTTCTTGCATCCTGCGAGCGTGACCAGCGATGCCGCTGCCAGCAGAAACGCCATAACTCTCTTAAACATAACAAACCCTCCGTTTCAAAAGGCATCCTCTTTTGCCCTTCGTCCCCAACTACAATTATAGACGATAAAGATCATAATATTGTTGCTTTTTGCGCGCAGTTATAATCGCCGCCCGGACCCCGGACGATCACGCGCCGCATGACATCCGCCGCGCCCGACCCGGATGGCGGCGCCTTGACAATCCGCGGAGAAAGGTCTCTAATATTACCCGGTATGAAAGTAGATTATAAGAAAAAACTCAAACTCGTTGCACCGATGCTGATCTTTATCACGATCTACATGGTGTTTTTCTTCCTCGTCGAAAGCATCGACGCGAGTTCGTATTATGTGCCGGAGATCGCGATCGACCACGATATTCCGTTTATTCCCGCGTTCATTATTCCGTATGTCATGTGGTTCCCGTGGATCCCGTTCATCTGCGTGTGGGCGTTGTTTACCGATGAAAAAGTGTTCACGAAGATCACTCGTCTTCTCATGATCGGTATGAGTTTATTCATCATCATTTCTGCACTGTTCCCGACCAAGCTGTTCCTGCGTCCGGACGAAGTTCCGGGAAATGACATCTGCAGCCGGATGGTCCGCTATCTCTATAAGATTGACACACCGACAAACGTCTTCCCGAGCATCCATGTCTACGACACGCTCGTGCTCTGCTACGGTGTTTTCATCGGCAAATGCGCGCTCTTTAAGAACACGCTGTTTAGAATTTTCACTGTTGCGCTGACAATCGCGATCTGCGCGGCCACGTGCTTCCTGAAGCAGCACTCCGTGACCGACGGTATTGCCGCGGTCGTGATGCTTGTAATTGCCGTCGCGATCTATGATTTAGTTGCGAGTGCTTTTCGAAAGAAAAAAGACAGCAGAAAAGAAGCTGCCTGATCACTCGGTACACCTCTTCCCTCGTATATCATTTCACCTGAAAGTGATAAAATGATCTCAGGTGGTGATTGGCACGTTTCCCGTTTCGGGAAGCATCACGGGGGTTTTTCTATGAAGATCGATAATGTAGATATAGATCTGATCCTTCAGTCGGATAAGCGCGGTATTTACGGCCGCGAGCGCGACGAGGAAAAGGGGTTTTTCAAGAAGCTTTTCGGAAAGAAAGATGATGCGGATGAGTCTTCCTATTATCAGCAGCGCATCGTGGAGATCGGACGTGATGAACTCGTGGAGGAGCTGTCCGGTGAGATCGACGCGTACCTGATCGAGAAGGCCGATCCGATGACGATGGTCATCCTCACAGAGAGTTATTTCATCCTGCCCGGACGCGAGATCTTCCCGCTTATGGATATCGACCAGTTCGCGATCGGAAGTGTCTGGCTCCCGCCTTATCAGCAGTACGCGCTCGACCGTGAGGGTGAGCCCTACGATCCCGATTATAAGAGTGAATTCGAAGAGGAAGAAGGCTACGAACTCGACCGTTTCAACATCGATTTCGTGATCAGGGATTCGGAAATCGCGACGTACGCATACACCTTCCCGATGGAGGTCGCTGACAGGTCTGATTTTCGCGACATACTGAACGAGAAATGCGACGCGGAAGATCTCTCCGAAGATCCTGTTTTCGAAGGCAAGTTCAATGAGGAGTGGAATGTGCGCTCGCTGTTCTGGAAAGGGCTGTGATCGGCCGGTTGTGACGGTCTGGCGCGCGGCGGCTGGCGATGTATGCCGGCCGGTTGTTATCCGATATAAGACATATCGCTGAGACGCTTGATGCAGCGTTTGCCGTTGTCCCAGATCATGAGCTGTGACACGCCGCCGGCATAGCCGTGCATGTCTCCGATATCGTAGTGCTCGACTTCCAGTCCTAAGAACATCGCAAAGAAAGAACTGAGAATGTCCCCGTGCGCGACGACAATGATCGTCTCCGCGGGGTCTTCCATGATGATGTCGTAGCAAGGCTTCAGACGGTTCCACGCGTCTCTTCTGCTTTCGCCGTCGGAGAACAGACGGTCATCGACCGTGACCTCATCGGCTTCGAGATTTTCCTTCAGCCACTGCACAGACTTACCGCAGCACCTGCCGAGATTTCTCTCTCTGAGTTCCTGCTTGAGGATCGGCTCGACACCGAGGTATTTCGCGACACCCTCGGCGGTCTGCCTGGCGCGCTTAAGATCGGAAGAATACATGACGAGTGCTTTTCCAGAGAGCTCGTCAGCGAGTTTCTTTCCGATATTGTCCGCCTGCTGTTTCCCGAGGTCGGTCAGGTCCCAGTCCGTCCACGAACCCACCATACCGTTGGTGTGGTGCACGGACTGCGTATGCTGAATGGTAATGATCTGTTTCATGGGATTTATTGTATCACATATAACTGCCTATTTCGCTACCGGGATTCTTTCCCGACGCGCAGCTCATACTGTATAATGCAGTCATAAGGTATGAGGGTAAAGGATGGGTAGTTATGGCAACACTTTGTAGAAACTGCGGGGCGCCGGTGCTTTTCGACCCGAAGTCGCAGAAAGTCATCTGCGGATCATGTAACGGTGCTTTTGACCCCGCGGATGTCAAGGTCACAGTCGAAGGAACGCAACTTCGTGAAGTCGGTAAGGTGCTCGGCGAGTACATTGACGACGAAGTCACCGAGCACTATCTCAACTGCTCGGTCTACTGCTGCCAGTCCTGCGGCGGTGAGATCATCGTCAACGGAACCGAGGGCACGGGCAGATGCATCTATTGCGGAAGTTCAAGTGTCGTGTTCAGCCGTATTTCCCGTGAAAAAGCACCCGAACTCATCATTCCCTTCTCGATCACCAGACAGGAAGCGCTCCAGAAGATCAAGCAGGCTTTCAAGAGACACTTCTTCATCCCGAAAGAGATCAGGGACTTTAAGCCCGACCAGGTCCGCGGCATCTACGTGCCCTACTGGCTCGTCAGCGGAAGGCATGTCGAGGCGGACGTCATTCAGTGCAAAGTCGGATATGGCGATAACACCAAGACTCTGCCCTGCGGACGTGCCGGATCGATCAAGCTCAAGAATCTTCCGGTCGACGGCTCGAGGATCCTCTCGGACCAGAGCTCACAGAGCCTGGAGCCCTTCGACCTCACCAAGATCAAAGAGTTCCATGAGAGCTATCTCCTGGGCTTCTACTCGAACGTCTCCGATATCCGTTACAAGGATCTCCAGCAGGCGGCCGAAGTACGCGCATCGCTGGCTTTCCAGGATCAGGTCATGGAATCCATACCGGGCCATGAGGTGAAGATCCTCGACAGCGCCAAGGATACTATTATCGATCAGAAAGAACTGTACTACGCGATGTTCCCGGTGTGGTTCGTCACGTATAACTACCAGGGAAAGCACAACACAATCATGGTCAACGGACAGACGGGAAAGGTCGTCAGCGGAACACCATGGGATGAGAAAGTCGTTACCCGTATCACGTTCCTGATCGGTTCACTCTTCACTATCGCGGGCACGATCATCGGAAGTTCGTTATTCAGTCTGTTACGCGAAACTAAGGAAAACGATCCGCGTGTCTATGCCTTTTACATTCTGCTTCCCATCCTCCTCGGAGTCGTCGCGGCGGCATACGGTTCCAGCAGGATGAGCCGGGTCAAGCACAGGCTGAAGCTCTCGCAGGAAGCATCGATCTATAACTTTGTAAGTAAGAGACAGGGGGACGACTAAATGGATATTGGCGCAACGATCGCAGTATTATGCATCAACATTCCGCTGGGATATGGCGTGGCGAACCTGATCATGGCCCATATGCTGGAGAAGTCCAATGTTCTCGGCAACAGCCGTTCCAGCACGGATAAGATAAGTACGAAGGTCGTCTACACGGCCAAGACAGACAACATTGCGATGGATAATTGGGGATACGATTATTTCAGTAAAGGAAATGTCCGGAAGATGAAGAACGCTCCGGAGCACATCGAGATGATGACGAGGAGCATCCCGAAGGATTCCTCCAAACTTGTAGAGAGGATCTTCGAGAACGAGACGTGATATAATCAGGATATATGGGGATTTAAGTTTACATGTCTAGGCTGAGGGGGATAACGGCTATGACGAAATTAGATGAATTAACTTCCATCATTAACGAGAAGCTTAACGGCCACAAAGTGGTCATCCAGACACATGACTTTCCGGATCCGGATGCCGTGTCGGCGGCCTTTGGTCTTCAGTATCTTCTGGAACTCCGCGGCATCTCTTCCGAGATCGTGTATTTCGGAAAGTTCGACCGCGTTACGCTCCGCCTGATGAGTGAAGAGCTTGGCGTCAAGCTCACGGCCGCTGCCGACTATACAGGATCTGAGGAAGATCTGGTCATCAACGTCGACGGTCAGAAGAATAACGCGAACTTCACCGATATGGTCGGCACGGAGATCGCCTGCATCGACCATCATCCGTGGGTCACCGATTACGAGTATCCTTTCGTCGATCACAAGATCGTCGGCGCGTGTGCCACGATCATCTTCGGCTACTTTAAGGAGAACAACGTCGAGATTCCGGCCAACGTGGCGACGGCGATCCTCTACGGCATCAAGGTCGATACACAGAACTTCACGACCGGTGTTCGAGACGAAGATATCGAGGCCTTTTCTGTTCTCAATTCACTTGCCGATCCGACGCTTCTCGCGCGCTTCGACAGCAACGAACTCGAGATCGATGATCTGCGCGCATACGGTGCCGCGATCCAGAACTTCGTCACCAGTGACGGCGTCGGCTTCGTGCATATTCCGTTCGACTGCCCGGACCGTCTGATCGCGATGGTATCGAACTTCATTCTTTCGCTGGACTGCGTCGTCCTCTCTGTCGTCTACGCGGACAGAAACGGCGGTCTCAAATTCTCGATCCGCTCGGAGGTCCCGGGCTTCATGTCCGGCGACTGGGTGCAGCTCGCACTCGCGGGCATCGGCGACGGCGGCGGACATCCGACCATGGCCGGCGGCATCATCTTCCCGGAGATGCTCCCCGTACTCGGCGACGATCCGGACCACACCATCCGCCAGCGCTTCCTCACCGCACTCGCATCGATGCAGAAGAAACCGTAAGGCATTCCTTCTGCTCGAAAAGCACTCGCCCTTCATCATTAACACAAAAAAGAAGCTCCCATCAATGGGAGCTTCTTCTTTTCAATTCATGTAACTGATCCGCTGAGATCCGAGCCTGCTCGAAGCAGCCCGGTCTCACCAGGCGTACCTCTTATTCTTAGTCACGGGACTTTCCGTTGCTGAGGATCGCCAGGATACGGAGGAACAGGTTGATGATATCGAGATAGATATCGATCGCACAGTCGATCGCGTTGTCCGCTGTCTTCGGATACTGCTGTGCTTTCCAGTAGTCATAACCGATGTACAGTGTGAAGATCGCAGCTCCGATCCATGAGAAGATCTCGTTATGGGAACGGAAGATAAGAAGCGCTGCGAGTTCTGCAACAACAAGTCCGATCAGAGCGCAGAGCAGGATTCCGCCGATCTTGGAGAAGAAGCCCGGGAATACACAAGCTGCAACGATCATGATGAACGTCGTGATCGCCGTGATTACGATCGCCTGGAAGACGATATCGCCCATGCCGGAAGCCACATAACCGTTAACGATTACGCACAGCAGAAGTCCCAAGGGCACGACAATGAAGTTATATCCGATAAAACTGATCGCCGGATTTGACGAGAAACGCGACATGCATACACCGATGATCGCAGATACGAAATAGATCACCATCAGAATGATCATTCCGGAAGACTGACCGATTGCCCAGTCGAGAACTCTGTCACCGAAAGCCGCGCACATGATGACGTTCATCATCAGGCCATAGAATACAGTTCCGCCAAGCAGCATATTGTATTTCTTCTCACTGATGATCTCACCGGTGATCTCGGTCATTCGTTTTTCTTTGCTAGCTGAAGTCCAACTCATACCATACCTCCTAAAGGTCCTTTTTCCAAAACGTTAGCATGATTATATCATACACGCGACTCAGTATATACCTGAAAAGCTCAACTTTTATGCCTTGTTATGACGCGTCTTCCACACATTTATCAGGAAGGTATTCTTGAAGATGAGGTTCAGTACGGCAAAAGCACCCGCCCCGAGGGTCACGCCGCCGAGCAGCTGCACCCATTCTGACTCAACGAAATATCCGAGTCCGAGAACAGCCGCACACATCGCCGCGGATGCCAGAAGCACGACGAGGATGTTTTTCTTTTCGAGCATATAATTCTGGTATTTTCTCGATGCCAGAAAGACGATCACGAAGACGAGGATCTCCGAGATCAATGACGCGACCGATGCTCCAAAAGCACTGTACCTCGGGATCAGGATCAGGTTCATCACGAAGTTGACACCGAGCGTGATCATGTACGAGACCATCAGGTAGGATTCTTTTCCCGCGCACATCATGACCTGGAAACAGACGATCTCTCCGATGCATTTCAGCGGGATCATTAATGCGACAACCATCAGGCATGGAATCGCGGCCAGGTACTCCGCACCCAGCCATACCGAGATCAGCGGATACGCGACACTTATGAGTCCCAGGCACATCGGAAGCGACAGGAAGATCATCGTCTCCGTGCCCAGTTTCGTCAGGCGGTTAAACTCCGTCTTATCCTTCGTATAGTAGTAGCTCAGTCTGGGCATAAACGCCGCCGTGATCGCGATCACCGTCACCGTGATCATCGTGATGATCTTCTGCACCGATGAGTAATACGCGACGGTCGAACTGCTGTCCATGACATCGAGCATCGAGATATCCATTCGTGCATAGAGTTCTGTCGACACTGCACACAGCGCAAGGAACGCCAGCGGTTTCAGATGCTGTGTCAGGTCAACTCCCCGGAAGCTGAACTTCGTTTTCCGGCAAGCGCGGATCACATTGAGAATGTGGTTTCCGGCATTCGCGGTCATGCAGATCACCGCATACACATATAGGTCGTCTGTCGAGCGGATGAAAAGAAACACCGCGATAAGCGACATCACCTTCACGATGAACGAACGCACTGCGACGAACTTGAACTCCTCCATCCCCTGGAAGTACCAGTCCACATTGAAATAGTTCGCGAGAACGAGCGCCGAGCAGATCAGGTACATCATGCTCTCGCGCTTAAAGAGCGGCAGGCTCAGCCAGCAGATGAAAAACGCGGTCAGTGCGATCGTCGTCAGGATCCCGTTGATGATCAGCATTTCCGAAAAGAACTTGTCCCGCGCCTTCTGATCGTCCCTTCTCCTCGCGATCTCACGCGTCGCATACGCCTGTATACCGAGGCTTCCGAGGATCACGAAATACGAGACATTGTTCGACGCGGCCGCGTGCCGTCCGACGCCTTCCGCCGTCAAAATTCTCGCGACGTAGCCGTAGCTGATCAGCGGGAACAGAATGTTCATCAGTCTGTAGATCACGCTGAAAGCCGCGTTCCTGGCTAGTGATTTTCCGGATGTTTTCTCACTCATCGCACGTCCCTCAAATCACGTTTCCAGAACCCTGCGGAGCAGGTCCTTATATGCCGTGTAGAATCTATCCATCGTGTACTTTTCCTCGAAAAGTTTCACCTGCGCGGCTTCTTTTTTCGAAGTCACTTCAGGCGTTTCGTTCATCACTTTTTTAATCGCAGACACCGCTTCCTCATCTGTTCCGAACAGATAGATCCCGCGTTCTTCCATGTCCTCGAAGAGCTTGTTTCCGCCGGTC
>DBYF01000066.1:17594-20180 GCA_002310155.1 Mageeibacillus sp. UBA1193
CGATCCTACCCGGATTTCCGCAGCACAGCACCGTCACGTTTTCCATCTTCCCGAAAAGCACTTGTAACCGGTCATATCCTTTGACTTCGTTGTGTCTTCCGACAAACGAGATCACGAATCTGTCCTCCGGAATTCCGAGCTCCTTCCGCACTTCACTTCTGCTTCTTTTCGGTGCGCATTTTCTCGTTCCCGTCGGAAGATAAAGCATCTTCTTTTCATCTCTTATCTGCGCGTATTTTTCCCATGTATGGAAGTACGGTTCCTCCGCGCCCCCGCACGGGAAGACCACATAGTCCGCACGCGAAAACGCGTACTCATCGAACTCCTTCGCGCGGTCGAAGATCTCCTTATCCATCTCATATTCTTCCGGCGTGCAGACATCCTCGACCAGCTCGAGGAACGGTGCTTTTGGCGTATGGGACGTGAGGATAACTTTGCCCTTATAGTTCTCGAGATTTTTCTTCTGCGTGTACATATCCGACGTGCTGTGGAAGTGCACGGCATCAAACCCACTCAGATCGTACGGTCCGTCCTGCCGGCTCTCGAAGATGATCTGCTCGATCCGCTGCGCTTGCGCCGGAAGCGAATGATCCGTCCCGAACACGTGATGCAGTTTGTTCTTCACCTTAAAAGCACCCGCGGAATGAAAGTCCTTCGGATTGAGAAAAAGAATCTCCTCATCCCCGACCGCATCGCAGTATTCCTTCAGGTTATAAAGGTACCCTGAAGGTCCTCCGGACGGCGCGAGATACCGCTCATGAAAATAGATCAGCACCTTCATTTGCGCACACCTCCTCCGGCAGTTTTTCTGCATCTTTTTCCGAAGATCGCGCAGTAAGATCTCACACCGAAATCCACGAGCACGCCGCTCTTGATCTTCATCTTCAGGCCTCTGCTCGCACTATAGATCCTGTATTTCGGCACGAGTTTCCTGCACCGGTATTTTCCGACATCGTACGCGCCGATCGCCCACAGATAGTCGGACGCTCTGCCTCTGAGAAGCACCTTCCGCTGCTTCTTGTCAGGCACACGTATGGTGTATAGAACTGACAGTTTGTTCATCACATACACCATCGTTTCCGCGTGTTTCCGCTCCTGCGCTTCCGCATTCATGATCGAGTTTTCCCTCACCCGGTACCCGTATACTTTTTCCTTCTCGAAAAGCACTCTTCCCGCGGCGATCATCACCTGTGGCGTCCAGAGTTCATCCTCGTGGATCAGTCCTTCTTCGAAGAAGAGTTCATTCGAAAGAAGGAAATCCCTGCGGCATGCACGGAGCCAAGCCGTCATCGCGGCCTTATTATTCTCTTCGATCTGAAGGATCATCGCCTCGGTTCCGGTGATCATCTTTCCATCTTCCGGGAGGCCTTTGTGGGTAAGGATAAGATCGAGATCCGATGTGATCTCTTTATCGTTTTCATCGATCGCCGCGCCGTTCCAGAGGATCACATCGGCATCACTTTCCGATGAAGAAACGATCACTTTTTCCATACCCTCAGGAAACACGATATCGTCCGCGTCGCAGAAGAAAACATACTTGCCGCACGCTTTCTTAAGTCCGTAATTTCTCGCGTCCGACAGACCTCCGTTTCTCTTCCGGAAGTACTTCACGAAGTCATTTTCACTTGCATATTCTTTCGCGATCTTACCTGAATCATCCGTCGATCCGTCATCGATCAGAAGGATCTCTGCCTTCTCGATCCCGGGTGTACGAAGAAGAGAATCGACACACTTAGGAAGATACTTTTCCACGTTATAGATCGGCACCACGATCGACAGATCCGGTGTCGCGTCACCCGCCGCCGGCGAACCTTCACGCGAAGCATCCAGCCCAGCCGCCGCGCCATCAACCGCCACTACCGCTTGCGCACCCGCCGCGCTGCCCGCGTCATCCGCGCGCTCATCCTTGACCCTGCACAGATACAGTCTATCAATATCGTATTCACCCGGGCCGACCACAGGAAGTGTGTTCTCAGGATAATCTTTTCCGTCGATCAGTTCGACATCGAATCCTTCTTCCGCGAGGAGCTGTTCCGCGTGTCTTCCGAAGAGTCTTACGTGGTCACTCTGACCGTATCTCTTAAGCCGCGCCTCTTCAGTCACGACCGATGGATCTTCATCGACCAGCTCGACATTCTGGCTCACCGGGAAAGAGAGAATAAACACTCCACCCGGACGGAGGATACGTCGCATCTCGCGGAGCGCCACATGGTAATCATCGACATGTTCGAGCACGTGATTGCACATGATGACATCATACGAATTATCGGGAAGTCCGGTCTTCTGGATATCGAGCTTGAGATCCGCATCTTCATCCATAAGATCGGCGGTCGTATAAGTGATACCGCTATCGTCGAGCCACTTCGTCATCGATCTTTCCGGCGCGAAGAAGAGGATATCTTTTCCGACCAGAAGTCGTTTATGCCTGTCTCCCCATCCCGCGAGGATACGCTGTCTCGGGAGCGATCCGCACGCAGGGCACAACACATCCTGACGCACATTCTGAAAGAGCGAAAGATCGTAGAACTCTCCTCTTCCGGAATAATCACCTTCGACGAATTTTCTGATCTTCGTACCGCAGCACGG
>DBYF01000030.1:0-1687 GCA_002310155.1 Mageeibacillus sp. UBA1193
TTTACACGGCTCTCCGATTCCGGATGGCACTCAGGATAGCACGCGCCCAGGAAACAGAAATCGTGATCCTTCGACAGATACGAGATCAGATCCGAAGCATGCTGGAAGTCATCCTTCTCGGCGATCCTCGGCGTCCTATCTCCACGGAGCGCGAGGATATTCTCGATCCCCTCATCTTCCATGACCTTCGCGAACTCATCGATCTCCGCCTTATCGTAGTGAAGAGACGTCAGGTGCACGACCGGCTCGACACCGTATCTGTGCTTGATGTTCTTCGCGATCTCGATGGTGCGGTTGCAGTTACTGCCTCCACCCGCACCGAAAGTTACGCTGATAAAGTCCGGATTCAGTTCACAGAGAACTTCGAGCGTCTCATCGATGCTCTCGAGTTCCGTATCTTTCTTCGGCGGGAAGATCTCGAAAGAAAGGCTCTTCTTATTCTGTTTGTACAGTTCTGCGATCTTCATGGTCTCACTTCTCTCGGATGATTCTAGCTGCCTCTACAAGATTCTTCAGGCTCTTTACGGTCTCTTCCTCACCACGTGTCTTCAGACCGCAGTCCGGGTTGACCCAGAGCTTCTTATCTTCTGTCTTCTCACGGATCTTCGTAAGCTGTCCGACAAGTTCGTCTACGGACGGAACACGCGGGCTGTGGATATCGTAGACACCCGGGCCGACCTCGGTCTTGAAGTTGTTTTCCTTCAGGGAATCCAGGATCTGCAGATCCGAACGGGAAGCTTCGAATGTGATGACGTCAGCATCCATGTTATCGATGGCCGGGATGATGTCCGTAAATTCGCTGTAGCACATATGCGTGTGGATCTGTGTCTCCGGCTTGACTCCACTGTGAACGAGGCGGAATGCCGGGATCGCGAAGTCGAGATACTCGCTGTACCAGTCGGACTTACGAAGCGGGAGCTTCTCACGGAGAGCTGCCTCGTCGATCTGGATGATGTTGATTCCGTTTGCCTCCAGATCGAGGACCTCATCTCTGATAGCAAGAGCGATCTGCTGGATGCTTTCCTTGATGGAGATATCTTCTCTCGGGAAAGACCAGTTGAGGATCGTGACCGGACCTGTGAGCATGCCCTTTACCGGCTTATCGGTGCAGGACTTGGCGAACTTGGACCACTCGACGGTGATCGCTTCTTTTCTCGAAACATCGCCCCATACGATCGGCGGCTTTACGCATCTTGTACCGTAGGACAGTACCCATGCCTTCTCGGTGAATACATATCCGGAGAGGTGCTCGCCGAAGTACTCGACCATGTCGTTTCTTTCGAACTCACCGTGTACGAGGACATCGAGTCCGATCTCTTCCTGCAGGTGGATGCACTCTTCGATCTTCTTCTTATTGAACTCGACATAGGCTTCCTTAGAGATCTCGCCTTTTCTAAAAGCACTTCTGTTCTTTCTTACATCAGCGGTCTGCGGGAAGGAACCGATCGTGGTGGTCGGGAACTTCGGAAGACCGAGCTTTTCGTGCTGGATCTTTTCTCTTTCATCAAAGGCCGGCAGACGTGTGTAGTCAGAATCCTTGATNNGCGGCAACTCTTGCCTGTACCTTCTCGTCGATGCTGTCCGGTCTTCCTTCGAAAAGCACTTTATTAGCAGCAAGTTTCTCGTCGGAAAGATTCGCAAGATCGCTGAGCTCGAGGAGCTTTTCTTCTGCGAAAGCGAAGTGCTT
>DBYF01000030.1:1716-4024 GCA_002310155.1 Mageeibacillus sp. UBA1193
TGCAGCAGTGAGCAGGAAGTTCCGATCACGAGGTTCTCTTCAGCTACTACGGACTTGATCTCGGAAAGGATGGAAGAAGTCTTGCTGTAATCGTTCTTCCAGATGTTCTTACCATTGACCACACCGGCAACGAGGATCTTATCCTTCGGGAAGCCGTTTTCCTTAAGAAGGGAAAGTGTTTTTCTTCCTTCCACAAAGTCCAGACCGATCACGTCGAAGTCCAGTTTAACTACCTCGTTATACGCATCACGGATATCCCCGAAATAGGTCTGAAGTGTAATGGAAAGACCGTTCTTATTGGAAAGGATAATATCGTAGATCTTCTTAAAGAGTGCGATATCGGAAGCATCGAGATCACGTACGAGATAAGGCTCGTCAAGCTGGATCTTTGTGGCACCTGCTTTTGCCAGATCGGAGAAGAGTTTTACGTACTCACCGGAAAGGATTTCCGCGACATCTTCTGCTTTCTTATTTCCGATAAACTTCGTGAGCTTAAGGAAAGTGAAAGGACCGATCAGGAGCACCTTCGTATCGACGCCGAGTGCTTTTGCCTCAAGAAATTCCGTTACCGGCTTGTTGCCGACATACTGGATAGAAGTTGCATCGTCGAACTCCGGAACGATGTAGTGGTAGTTCGTGTTGAACCACTTCTTCATCGGGAGAGCTTTTACATTACCGTTATTCTCCTGGTAACCACGGGCCGCGGCGAAGTAGGTCTTCAGAACAGGAAGTCCGAGCTCCTGGTATCTTGCCGGAATCACGTTGAAGAGGAACGCTGTATCCAGAACGTTATCATAGAAAGAAAAATCGTTGCTGGAGATAAGATCGATCCCCGCCTCTTTCTGCGATGTCCAGTTGGACTTTCTGATCTCACTTGCTACCTTCTGAAGCTCCGCTTCGCTGATCTCATAACGGAAATACTTCTCCGACGCGAACTTCAATTCTCTATCTCTTCCGATCCTCGGAAAACCAATAACTGATGCTTTCATGTTTCTCACACTCTCTTTCTTGTTTCTTACTGATATCTTCGGGAAAGCTCCCGTTTGTTTCGTTAATCGAAGTATATGCCGAGCAGAATGATAGGTAAAATACATCTTTTCTGCGCTTCTCCATAGATTTTTCCTATCGCAAGTGATATACTAATAGTTGTTTCCTATCACATGATATAAGCAGAGGTTATAACGTTATGACACTGAAACAGTTAAGATATGCCGTTACCGTCGCCGATACGGGCAATATGACTGAGGCTGCAAGACGCCTCTTTATCGCGCAGCCGAGCCTGACATCCGCGATCATGGAACTCGAGAAAGAATACAATATCACGATCTTCTCACGAAGCAATAAAGGTATCGAGGTCACGAAGGAAGGCGAAGAGCTTCTCGGGTATGCCCGACAGATCCTCGACCAGGCGGACCTTTTCAATGAGAGATATACCGGAAAGTCCGAGGGAAAAGTACGCTTCTGCGTATCTTCCCAGCACTACTCTTTCGTCGTCGAAGCGTTCGTCGAGCTCCTCAAGAAGCACGGTGGCAACAAGTATGAATTCCATATGCGTGAGACGCAGACTTATGACATCATTGACGACGTCGCGCACCTTAGATCCGAGATCGGTATCCTCTACTTAAACGAATTCAACGAGACAGTTATTCGAAAGACTCTCCGCGACAATAACCTCGTCTTCGAGCCGCTCTTTACCGCAAAGCCCCATGTCTTCATCGGGAAGAACTCGCCGCTTGCGAAGAAAAAGAGTCTGAGCCTCGATGACTTGAAGCCCTATCCCCGCCTTTCCTACGAACAGGGCAGCCACAACTCCTTCTACTTTTCCGAGGAGATCTTAAGCACCGTCGACAGTGATCAGGAGATCATCGTGCGAGACCGTGCAACGCTTTTCAACATGCTGATCGGTCTTGACGGATACACGATCTGCAGCGGTGTCATCAGTGAAGAACTGAACGGCCCGAACATCATCTCCAAGCCCTTAAAAGTCGACGACTATATGCAGATCGGATACATCCTCCCGACGCAGATCCATCCGTCGCACTTAACGGAAGAATACATCGCGGATCTTAAACGCATCTGCAAAGCCGGCTGATAACGGATCTGCTTCTTCGTTAGTCATTTTGAGATCAACTGGAAAGAAAATGACCAACGGAGAATCTCCATTGGTCATTTGATGACAGTTTATATCTAAAGTGTCAAATGAGTATCGCAAAAGACGTTCGAAAAGCACTCGCCCTGATCACTTATTCCATCTTCCCTGCGCCTTAACATTCTCGAGGCGCTTCATCTTCCGGACATGTTCGAGAAC
>DBYF01000030.1:4082-4498 GCA_002310155.1 Mageeibacillus sp. UBA1193
TCTTCTGTGTTCAGGCCCTTCATCATGTAGAGGTCACGAGTGAACGGGATGTAGATAAAGAGGAAGAATCCGAAGAACATCAGCTGGACGACGATCGAGCGGTACGTGTTGAACGGACGCGAGATGTGAACGAGCAGCAGGAACGCAGCGATCGCGAGAAGGAATGTCGCGATGACTCCCAGGCTCTCGGTGTTGATGTTGTTCTTCTCACCGTATACGGAGAGCGCGGCGATCGTAAAGAATGCCGTGAACGCGGCTGGTCCGGCGTTGGCCAGGATCCTCCGGAAGAAGCTCTGCTTCTGCTTTCTCGTGTTCGGTTCGAGAGACAGCAGGAAGGCCGGAACACCGGTGTTGAACAATGTTACCAGTGAGATCTGGGACGGGACCAGCGGATAGTTGAATGTCGCGATGATCGC
>DBYF01000030.1:4681-5637 GCA_002310155.1 Mageeibacillus sp. UBA1193
ATGGCGACCTTAAGTCCGTTCTTCTTGAGCGCGAGTACGATGCTCTTCTTCTGCTCAGGTTTAACACGGCCGAAGATCGTATACTTACTTACTGCTTCCTGGATTGCATCGTCATCTTCGAGCGTGGTCGCGTCAACATAGCGATCGGAATGCGGGATGCCGACCTGATGGGCGATCTTCGATACGGTCAGCGGGTTATCACCGGAGATGACCTTGACCTCAACGCCCTGCTTCTTAAAGTATGCAAATGTCTCCGGTGCATTCTTACGGATACCGTTCTTCAGCGCAATGAAAAGCACCGGTGCGATGCGGCCGCTTTCTTCTACTTCCGCGAATACAAGTACACGGAGTCCGTGCTCCGCCTGGGCCTCGATCATGGGACGTGTCTCGTCGTAGTCTTCCTTACTGAGAAGGATATCCGGTGCACCGAGACGGTAGGTCACGTCCTTCATCTTGACTTCGGAATACTTCAGCTTCGAAGTAAACGGAGTGACGTCCGCATCCTTATAGACCTCACCCTTGCCGAAATAATCGACCAGAGCGTTCATGGTGATGTTGCCGTCATCGACAGTTGCGATGTAGCGGGAAATGATCTCTTTCTTCTTCTCGATCTCCGGATCGACTGCTTTCGGCTCGGACTGAACCTCCGCTTTCTTCACGCTTGATTTCTCATCGTCCTCGGAATCGTCTGATTCGCCCGTTTCCTCCGGATCGGTCGACGTCTCCGAAAGCTGTACCACAGGTTCCGCTCCCGGGAGGAACACCTCGGTAACGCTCATCTCATTGGATGTGATCGTACCTGTCTTATCGACGCAGAGGACATCAACGCGGGCCAGTGTCTCGATACTTCTCATGTCGTGGAGAAGGACCTTCTTCTGCGCGAGGTACATCGCACCGAGTGCGAGCGCAACGGTCAGAAGGAGATAGAGACCTTCAGGGATCATACCGATGATCGC
>DBYF01000030.1:5702-7600 GCA_002310155.1 Mageeibacillus sp. UBA1193
ATACCTGCGATCTTGATGATCAGCTCGATATTCTTGACCAGTTCGGATTTCTTATTCTTGATCTCACGGGCTTTCGTCGTGAGCTGTGCGGCGTAGCAGTCACTTCCTACCGCAGTAAGTTTCGCTGTGGCTTTACCGGATACAACGAAGGAACCGGACATGAGCTGCGCGCCCTCGGTCTTCTCGATCTCGTCCGCCTCACCGGTCAGGAGAGATTCGTTGACGTTCAGGGTTCCGGATACCATCTCCGCGTCGGCCGGGATCTGCTGGCCGCCTTCGAGGTGAATGATATCTCCGACCTGCAGATGGTCCATCGGCACCGTCACCGTCTCACCGTTACGCTCGACCTCGTAGGAAGCCTGCGCGAGAACGTTCAGGTTATCGAGTACTTTCTTCGAGCGGAGCTGCTGGAAGATACCGATACCGGTGTTCGCAATGATGATCGGCAGGAACGTCAGGCTCCTGTAGGATCTCGCGATAATAAGAAGGATCGCGATCACGGCAAATACTAAGTTGAAGTAAGTGAATACGTTTTTACATACGATGGAAAGAACGGTATCTTCGCTGGAAGTCGTAGTCTTCTTATTCGACTTCTCGTCCATCCTTTCCGCCATAGCTCTGAGTTTTTCTTCGGAAGTCATTTCCTTATGTCACCTGTCCTATTAGAATCCAAGATTGTCGTTGACCAGAATCACGTGGATACGGCCTTCATGGCGGGAGTATCTCGTGATGAGGAACTGGCAGCAGATCGTGTCCGGAGACTTGCAGTTCATGCAGGATCCGGTCTTCGCGCACGGGGTATCGAGGCCGAAGCGCTGTGCGTTCGTCGGTGCCGCGACGTTTCTGGCACGCTTCATAGCGCCGTCGATATCGTCGCAGACTTTATTCATGCCCACGATAAACAAGACCTTCTTTGGGCCCTGCGCGATCGCGGATACACGGTTGCTGTTACCATCGATATTGACGAGGATGCCGTCTTCGGTCATCGCGTTGGCGGAGCTTAAGAACACATCCGCATCGTACGCGGCCAGCATCGCGGCACGCTTGTCTTCGTAATTGTCACGGTCGATGAAGTTATAGTCGCCATCTTTCATGGCATCGACCAGACCGATCTCCCTTGCACTCATCGCGCCGCCCATCGTCACGGAAGATCCCTTCGGGATAAGTTCCAGTGCTTTTGCCAGAGCTTCTTCTTTACTGGCAGCATAGTAGCCGGTCATGTTACGGGACTCAAGGCCCTTGATGACCTTCTGCGCCAGCAGCTCGTTTCTTTTCACGATACACTCGTTCATGTTTCTTCCCTTCCTTATGTCGTTTCCTTATGTCTGCGAAATGTAGATACGGATCTTGGCGGACTTATTCTCCTGCGCGTACTGGTACGCCTTCGAGCGGCGGATGTAGTCGAAGATGTTTTCCTTCAGCTGCTCATCCCACGCGGTCTCGAAAAGCTTCTGATTCTTCTCGTCGGACTCATAGAGCACTTCCAGTGTTACCTGGAAGAACTCGTCCTGGCCGTCCGGGAACTGTCTTGTCATCGTGAAAGAGAACTGGTTCTTATTCCACGGGAACGTGCCGCACTCGAAGAGGATCGTCTCATCCGGGTCGAGCTGGGTCTCGCATTCTTTTTCAAAAGCACTCACGCACTCTTCGATCGTGCTCGCGTCATTTATTTCTTCACGGAGTCTTTCGACACTGCGGCGTCCGGGAAGCGCTTCCGGCATCTCAAAGATCTCTCTGGTCCCCTTCTCGATCTCTTCATCGAAATCGTATTTATCATACATGCTGGTATCGCCAAAGGAATGTCCCTTACCGAACATCGCCTCGAAAGGATTCTCGCCTTTCATGACTTTCTTCATGGAGATATATCCCTTGACCGCCTCGATCAGGGAAACGAGCAC
>DBYF01000030.1:7648-11960 GCA_002310155.1 Mageeibacillus sp. UBA1193
AGAAGGAGCAGACCGCCAAGCACCCATGCCCATCCGAAACGGATAAGGAAATAGGTGAAAAACAGTGCAACAGCGATCTTGAATTGCATGTGTTTCATGTGGCAGCTCCTTTTTATTTTATAGTGCTCCCCACATGATACCACGAACCGACCATTTCCCGTCAAGAAAATATGAGCCGGCTTAACTCTTTCTTAACCGCTCCGGGAAGGATCAGGCGATCACGCGCATTTCGCGGAGTTTGCCGAGGATGACACCGGCAAAGGCCGCATGCCCCTGCTCATCAAGGTGTTCCTCATCGATATGGCTCGGTTCCACATAGTCCGATGCCGCTACAAAAGCACTGCCATGGGCTTTTGCGATCTTCCGGTATACATCTTTCAGTTCATGGCTTCTTTTTACAGATGCCTGATCAAACTCCGGATCCTTATCGTCGTGCCAGACGTCGTCTCCGAGATAGATCGGCGAAGCCAGAAGGATCCGGTCGCTCGGCAAGTGCTTTTCGAGCTCGGAAAGGCAGAGTTCAACGCCTTTTCCGATGGACTCGGCAGAAGCGTTATACAGGCTCTTGCAGTCGTTGGTCCCGAGCATCAGGACTGCGCACTCGATCGTCTTTTGGTTCCCCAAGACCGCCGGAAGTGTCGAAAGTCCCCTTCTTCCCGGTCTGAGTCCGTCCTCGAAGACTGATGTTCTGCCGCAGAGACCCTCCTCGATCGCATGGATCTGTCCCTTTGATTCTTCCTGCACAATGCTCGTCCAGCGGACGCCCCAAGGGAATCTCGTCTGCGGAGCAGATCCGGGGACCAGTCCCCAAGTATTTGAATCTCCGTAAAAAAGCACTTCCTTCATTTCCGTCACTTCTTCCTTTTTCCTTCTGTTTCCAGTTTCTCTTCCTATGAAATCGGGGAGCATCTGTTTTCAAGAAGCTCCCCGGATTACCTACGATCTTCTCATCTCTCAGGAGCGGTTCGCCGGAATGGTGGTGAAGTGGGAATGGCGATGCCCCTTACTGATGAATCTACTTTACTCTTATTCACCTACTAATTCAATAGGTTTTATTATTGCCTTCTTTTCTTGCTTGTGATAACTTCCGCTTATACCTCAGCCTTTCTGCTTGCTCTTATAGTCCTCGAGTGCATTCTGGATCGCTTCTTCCGCAAGGACCGAACAGTGCATCTTGTGCGCCGGCAGTCCGTCGAGCGCTTCCGCGACAGCTTTGTTCGTTAGTTCCATCGCCTCGCTTACGGGCTTTCCGATGATGAGCTCGGTTGCCATCGAGCTCGAAGCAATTGCCGATCCGCATCCGAATGTCTCGAACTTCGCGTCCGTGATGATGTCGTTATCGATCTTCAGATAGATCTTCATGATGTCTCCGCACTTCGCGTTGCCGACCTCGCCAACTCCGTCCGCGTCCTCGATCACACCGACATTTCTCGGGTGAAGAAAATGATCCATTACCTTGTCACTGTATAAAGCCATTGTTTTTTCCTCCGCTTATTCTCAATTCTTACAGTATGAACTGCTTCTTGCCTGCGACCAGGTCACGCCAGATCGGCGAGAAGCTTCTTAAATATGTAACTACTTCTTTTACCGCGTTGATCATGTAGTCGATATCTTCGTCGGTGACGTCCTCGCCGAGGCTCAGGCGCAGTGATCCGTGAGCAACATCGTGTACACGTCCGATCGCAAGGAGCACGTGGCTCGGATCGAGAGATCCGGATGTGCAGGCGCTTCCCGAAGATGCCGCGATCCCCTTCTCATCAAGAAGCAGAAGCAATGACTCACCTTCGATTCCCTCGAAGCAGAAGTTGACGTTGCTCGGAAGTCTCTTCTTCGCATCACCATTCAGCGCGGAATGCTCGATCTCAGCAAGACCCGCGATCAGCTTATTACGCTTCTCGGTCAGATACTTCGCGGTCTCCTCCATCTTCTCCGTTGCTTCCTTCAGAGCGACCGCCATTGCCGCGATTCCCGGTACATTCTCTGTACCTGCTCTCTTGCCGCGCTCCTGCGCACCGCCCTCGATAAGGTTACTGAGCTTGATGCCCTTTCTCGCATAGAGGAAGCCCGTGCCCTTCGGTCCATGGAACTTATGTCCGGATGCCGACAGCATATCGATGTTCTGTTCCACGACGTTGATTGGAACATGCGTGATCGCCTGTACCGCATCGGTGTGGAAAAGGACGCCCTTCTCGTGGCAGATTTTTCCGATCTCAGCAATCGGCTGGATCGTGCCGATCTCGTTGTTGGCGTACATGATAGTTACCAGTGCGGTCTTATCCGTGATCACTGCCGCGACTTCTTCCGGACGGACCAGACCGTCCTCGTGTACATCGAGAAGTGTAATTTCAAAACCTTCCTTCTCGAGCTTATCCAGTGTATGGAGCACTGCGTGATGCTCGAACTTCGTCGAGATGATGTGCGTCTTGCCCTTCTCTTTTCCGATGAGTGCCGCCGAGCGGATCGCCTGGTTGTCGGCTTCAGACCCTCCGGACGTAAAGAGGATCTCACGCGGCTCCGCACCGATCACGGAAGCGACTTCCTCACGCGCTGTCTCGAGGATCTCCTTCGCCCTCTGACCGAAGCGGTAGAGGCTTGACGGGTTACCATAGTTATCGTCGATGACCTCCACCATTTTCGCGATGGCCAGATCACTCATTTTCGTTGTAGCTGCATTATCTGCGTAGATCATATTGTCTCCCTCTTCTCATGCAAAAGCACTCGTCCCACACTTTTAGATCTTGTGTTTGCACGGGTGCTTCCACACGTTTTTTCTATTGCTTTCACACTATATCACCTACTCACCCACCATGTCAATAGGTAATTGCTACTTGATTTACCTATTTACCTTGCGGTACAATAGGCAGGTAGCACAAAAAGAAATGCACCGTTACCGGAAAGGAGCTTTCTATGATTTCAACTAAAGGACGTTACGCACTGCGCGTCATGATCGATCTTGCCGAGCACGATGCCGAGAACCAGTATATTCCTCTTAAGGATGTCGCCGAGCGTCAGGAGATCTCCAAGAAATACCTGGAGATCATCGTCAAGGACCTCGTCAACGGCGGTCTTCTCAAGGGCGCGAGCGGCAAGGGCGGCGGATACAAGCTCACACGAAAGCCCAATAAGTACACGGTCGGCGAGATCTTAGAACTCATGGAAGGCTCGATGAACTCGGTCGCCTGCCTTTCCGACAAAGGATTCAAGTGCCCGCGCGAAAAGAAGTGCCAGACACTTCCCCTCTGGGAAGAATACGATAACATGGTCCACGACTTTTTCTATGGAAAGAAGCTCAGCGACCTGATCAAGTAAATCCACATTTTAATAATCGAAAAAAACTCGCACCAAAAAGGATCTGTTTGCAAATCATGCAACAGATCTTTTTTTCGCCTCGTCATATTTGCAGATGAAACGAGAGAGGTGAAAAGGAAATGGATGGAAAGAAACTGATAGCCGGATTACTTACTTCTTCCCTGCTTATGTCCATGGCGACAGGATGCGCAAAGAAGAAGACCGAGGACTCAAAGATCAGCCGGAACAATAATGAGAAGGAGACAGCAGTACGTCCTGCGGAACAGACCGCGATCTTCGAACTGATGAACGTGGGATCCGGCAACTACACCGAGGAGCAGAAAGAAGAATTGAAGAAAGAATACAGCAAGTTTATCTTCGGTGTGCTGAACCACTGTCTCAAAGCCGCACAGGGAAAGAACGTCATGATCTCCTCCGACTCGATCCTTTTCGCTCTGGAGATGGCCGCGGCTGGCGCAAACGGCGAAACGCTCGACCAGATGCTGATGACCATGATCCCCGGAGCATCAAATGAAGAAGCATTCCGCTTTGCCGTAGACCGTATGAAACATCTTCAGAGTGAAGAGCTCTCGGTAGCGAATTCCGCGTGGGTCAATCAGGTCCTTGATGGAGTCGTGTATGACGATTACCTGAATTACGTGAAGAACAATTTCGATGCGGAAGTTCAGATGGTCCCGTTTGATGACAAGTTAGTCGACACCATCAACGGGTGGGTCAGTGAAAAGACAGACGGCATGATCAAGCAGCTGATCGACCACGTCAATCCGGACGCGATGATGTTCCTGATCAACGCGATCACCTTCGATGCCCAGTGGGCAGAGCCTTTCAAGGAAAGCAGCGTCAAGCCCGGCGAATTCACCTTGTCTGACGGAACCAAGCAGGAAGTTACCTATCTTCACGGAAAAGCTGACGCGGTATATCTTCACAACGATAAGGCGCAGGGCATCATGAAGAGTTACGAAGGCGGAAAATATGCCTTCATCACGATCCTTCCGGATGACGA
>DBYF01000103.1 GCA_002310155.1 Mageeibacillus sp. UBA1193
AGGGAGTAGCTTGCATGCTTCGGGACCCTTTAGGATCGACAGCCGATCCACATCGGAAGCGTGTGACATATGTCGTCAGCTCGGGAACCCCTATTGGCCTCATCAGTTATCCGGCCATCCGAGAGGAAAGCCAGGATGTCAGAAAATGAGAACCAGAGGAGGAACCCCGGGATATGTCGGGAGAAGCGAGACTTTTACTGCATGAGAAGCTGCAGCAGAAGACTCGTTTTTTGTTGCCTGATAAGGAGGTGGCGATATGGCCCTTGGAAGATTTCCCAAAAAACAAAGACTGAACGATTGTAAAGATTGTACGCACTGTCTAACCGGACGAAGTTGCATATAGGTAACACTTGAACTATAATACATATGAACGGTTGTTCATATGTTAATCCGAAAGCCGGACCGGATGGCGATCGAAAGATGCGGTTCGGCGGGCGGAAAGAAAAAACCGTTTACCAATCTGAAAAGACGGAAGCTGTGAGGTCCGTAAGCACTGAGAATTGGGGAGAAGTGCTTTTCGGGAAGAAGCTTCCGGGAAAGACATTATGAGGTAATAGATATGTCAGAGAATGAATTCTTAACTGTAAGCAACGTATGTAAGGCGTTTGGCGAGGGCGACAGCCGGCAGGAGGTGCTCCGCGGCATGGACTTCACCGTCAAGAAGGGCGAGTTCTGCGTGCTGCTCGGGCCGTCCGGTTCCGGTAAGTCGACGCTCCTAAACATCATCGGCGGCATCGACAGCGCAGACGACGGATACATCGCGATCGCCGGCGACAAGCTCCGCGATATGGATGAAAAAGCACTTACCCGCTACAGAAGAAAACACCTTGGCTACGTTTTCCAGCTTTACAACCTGATCCCGAACCTGAACGTAAAAGAGAATATCGAAGTCGGCGCGTATCTTTCCGATAAGCCGCTCGATATAGATGAACTCCTGAATACCCTCGGTCTTTGGGAACACCGCTATAAGCTTCCGAATCAGCTTTCCGGCGGTCAGCAGCAGAGAACATCGATCGGCCGCGCCATCGTCAAGAACCCTGACATCCTCCTGTGCGACGAGCCGACCGGTGCTCTTGACTACAACACCAGTAAAGAGATCCTAAAGCTCATCGAAGACGTAAATAGGAAGTATGGAAACACCATCATCATGGTCACTCACAATGAAGAGATCAGCAAGATGGCAGACCACACGATCAAGCTTCGTGACGGCAAAGTGAGAAAGAACATCATCAATGACAACAAGGTCTCCGCAGAAGATCTCGAATGGTAAGCGGAGGAGAGAATCATGGCAACGAATATCAATAAAGCAAGGAGCGCGGCATATGCTCCGGGCGCCGTTTCTTCGCAGAAGAAAGTCGGCAATCCGATGCGCAAGCGCCTCTTCAGAGAACTGAGAAAAGATTGGAAGAAGTATTTTGTACTCTTCCTCCTGATGGTATTTATGATCGCGCTCGCGTCCGGTATCGACGTCGGAAACGACAGCATGATGGCTGCGATCGATGAGTCCTACGAGAAGTACACGATCGAGAACGGACATTTCGAGCTCCGCGATAAGGCTTCGGAGGCGCTTCTTAATGAAATCGAAGCTGAAGGCATTACAGTTTACGAACAGTTTTATAAGGATCTGAGCGAAAGCAAGACTGCTCCGAATGAGATGAAAACGGTGACTTCGGAGATCGAAGAGGGCGGCATGAAGCCCTCCGAGAGGATCGAGTCTGATGAGAAAGAAGTTACGGTCCGCGTATTTAAGATCAGGACCGACGTTAACCGCGCCTGCCTCATGAAGGGTGAAATGCCGGTGGCGGCAAATGAGATCGCGCTCGACAAGAACCACGCCGACATCAAAGGCATCAAGGTCGGCGACACACTGTATGTCGGTGAGAGTGCTTTTACCGTATCCGGATTGATCTCGTCTTCCGACTACACCACGCTTTTTAAGAAGAACTCCGACTTCATGTTCAACGCGGTCGACTTCGACATCGCGGTCATGACACCGGAGGGCTGGGAGGCGCTTCCGTCCTCGACATTTTATCAGTACGCTTTCATGTATAACGAAGCGCCGGCAAATACTTCCGAGCAGAAAGAAAAGGCAGACGCCCTGATGGAAAAGCTCGCGGTTCTTTCGGCGACAGGTGGTTTTACCGATGAAAAAGCAACTGCCGAGGAACTGCAGATGAAGATCCAAAGCCAGGATCCCGAAGCAATGCAGTTGCTCGCGGAGAAGAAAGAAGACATCAATGAACTGACTGACTTTGTGCCGGAATACGCCAACCAGGCGATCCACTTCGCGCCGGAAGACATGGGCTCCGATAAAGCCATAATCTCGGTAATGGTCTACGTTTTCATCGCGGTAGTGGCCTTCATCTTCGCGATCACGACCAGTAACACCATCGTAAATGAATCGGCAGTTATCGGTACACTTCGCGCGACCGGTTACACAAGAGGCGAGCTCCTCCGCCACTACATGATCGTTCCGATCATCGTGACACTTCTGGCGTCGGCTGTCGGCAATCTCCTCGGCTACACGATCTTTAAGGACGCGGCGGTTGCGCTCTATTACAATTCCTACAGCCTCGTGACCTATGAGACACGCTGGAACATGGACGCGTTCCTCGTAACGACGCTCCTTCCGATGATACTGATGATCATCATCAACTTCGTCGTCATCTACAGAAAGCTGCGTTTGTCGCCGCTAAGATTCCTGCGCCGCGATCTTCGCACCTCGAAGAGAAAGAAGGCCATGAGACTTCCGTCCTGGAGCTTCCTGAAGAGATTCCGTCTGCGTATCCTTCTCGATAATATGGGTGGCTACCTCGTACTGTTCGTCGGTATCGCGTTTGTCATGCTGATGCTCGCTTTCTCGATCGGACTTCCGCAGACGCTCGACCATTACAAGGCGAAGATCGATGAGAACATGCTCTCGAACTATCAGTACATTCTGAAGGGATATCAGGACGAAGAAGGAAACGTCATCTCGACTTCGGAAGAAACAGCGGAGAAGTACTGTGTGGCATCGCTTGAGACCATCGACGGCGTGCATAAGGGCGAAGAGATCAGTGTTTACGGCTACGAAAGCGGAAGTCAGTACATCAAGATCGACGAAGCGCTTTCGGGAAATGAGATCTGGATCTCTTCTCCGTACAAGAAGAAGTTCATGCTGAAAGAAGGCGATACGATCACGCTGAAGGAGAAGTATGAAGACAAGTCCTACGACTTCGTCATCAAGGGCGTTTACGACTATGACGGTGCACTCTGCATATTCCTTCCGCAGGAGAGCTTCAATAAAACCTTCGGCCTTTCGGAAGATGCGTTTACCGGATACCTCTCGCAGAACGCGATCTCAGATATCGATTACGAGAACATCTACACCGTCGTTACGATCGAAGATGTCATGGCCATCGCGACACAGCTTGATCACTCGATGGGCGGCATGATGGACATGGTCTCATGGGTGTGCCTGATCATGGCGATCCTCATGATGTATCTTCTCACCAAGATCATCATCGAAAAGAACGCGACCTCCATCTCAATGGTCAAGGTCCTCGGATACGAAAACGGAGAGATCAACAGCCTCTATATCCTCCTGACTTCGCTTGTGGTCATCGTGAGCGCGATCCTGACAGCCGCGCTGGCGATCCTCGGTCTGGCCGGCGTGTTCCGCCTCTACATGAACTCGCTGAACGGCTGGTTCGACATCTACATCAGCCCGATGGGCATCGCGAAGATGATCCTGATCCTCGTTGTTTCCTATGCGGTCGTCGCGATCTTCGACATGATCCGCATCAAGAAGATCCCGCTGGCCGATGCGCTGAAGAACGTNNGGAGGAGCGGGGGCGGGTGCTTTTCGAGGTGACGAATAATCGTTTTCTGAAATTTAGTCCACTGAAAAAGTGGGATTTAGGTGACTAATATCGGATAATTCGAATCTAGTCACCTGAAAATCCGCGGACAGGGTGACTAATTTGATAATTCGCGTTTTTAGTCCATTGAAAAGCACTTTTCTGGGTGACGAATCTGGACATATCTCATATTAGTCACCTCAGGCAGTCTTTTTGGGGTGACTAATTCCAAGAAGTCTGTTTTTAGTCACTTATGGAAATAGTTTTGAGGTGACAAATTCCGTAAATCCTGTTTTTAGTCACCTCTGGAATGATATGACGGGTGACGAATTTGCTGTTTTGAGAATTTAGTCACCCGATTGCTTCTCAGTAACTTGTGTTACAATGTTAGTAAGCAATGTAACTGGAGATATTTTCGTGATCCTTCTTGAGAAAAAATGGCGTTTGCCGGATGAGATTGAAGGGGGAGCGAGCGGTGCGCCGGGGCTTTCGGCAGGCGCGGCATCGGGTGCGGTGCCGGGTGTGGCGGGGCTTGATTCTGAGGACGCGCCGTCGCTGCTTCTGCGTGTGCTGAAGATGCGTGGCATCGACCCGGAGACTCTTTTTTCGGGAAAAGCACTCGAGTGGCACGATCCCTTCCTGATGAATGATATGAATACCGCTGTCGAGCGCATCTGCGAGGCGATAGCGAAGAGTGAGGAGATGCTGATCTGCGGCGACTACGACGCGGACGGCGTCACCGCGACCGCGATCCTGATGCTTTTCTT
>DBYF01000127.1 GCA_002310155.1 Mageeibacillus sp. UBA1193
CCGGGTGCGTGACAGTGAGATTGTGGATCTCTTTTTGAGACGGGATGAAGAAGCGCTTCGTGTCGTGTCGGATCAGTACGGCGCGAGACTGAATCATATTTCGTTCCGTATCACACAGGATGAACAGACCGCGGAAGAATGTGTGAATGATACGTATCTGGAAGCCTGGAACCGTATTCCGCCGAGTGAGCCGAGAGAGTATCTTCTGGCTTTTCTCTCGAAGATCATACGGGCAAAATCACTGAACCGCTGCATATACGAACATCGGTGCAAGCGGCATGCGTATGTCGAGGAACTATCTTCCGAGCTGGAACAGTGTATTCCTTCCAAGATCAGCGTCGAAGAAGAGATAGAAGGAAAAGCTTTTGCGGAGGTAGTCAGCCGGTTTCTTCTGGCGCAGCCGGATGAAAAAAGAAGAGTGTTTGTCAGACGATATTTCTATATGGAAAACACATCGGTTATTGCGGCTGCGTATGGATTTAGTGATAACAAAGTCCGGACGATGCTTTCCCGGATGCGAAAGGAACTGAAAAGTTTTCTGGAAAAGGAGGATTTCCTATGAACGGAAAAGATATGTTGGAAATGATGTCTGAACTAGACGAAAAAGTTGTGGAAGATGCTGCCGTCACACCGATAAGAAAGACACGGAAAAAGTGGAAGATCGTTCTTGGCGCCGTGGCTGCCGCCCTTATAGTGGGTATTCTTGGATATACGATTTACCCTTACGTGAGGGGAAAGATTACCGGGAAATATAAGCAGGATTTGAAATCCGGGACGCTGATGGCTTCGCCCAGGTATCCGGAGATGCCGGAGAATCCGGAACTTACGCGCGGGTATGATAAGGAAAAAAGTCAGGAGTACCTTCAGGCAGTGATGGCTTTGCGTAAGCAGCCGGAGGGATATCAGGACGGCTACGATGCGTATTTGAAAGATGTGCTGGGTGTTATCTTTTCGGATACAGGGAATGGGAATAAGGCGTTCTCGCCCCTCTGCCTGTATATGGCACTGGGAATGACTGCAGAAATCACGGACGGAACAACACAGCAGCAGATCCTGGATGTTTTGCATCAGCCGGATATTGCAACGCTTCGTGAGCGTGCCAAGTCGATCTGGCTTGCTAATTATATGGACGATGGATTGTCTAAACTGGTACTGGCTAATTCACTTTGGATGAATACTGGACGGAATTATGAACAGTCCGTACTGGATACATTGGCGAACAACTATTTCGCTTCTTCGTATTCCGGCGATCCATCATCGGAGAAATATAGTCAGAAACTCCGCGAATGGATCAACGAGCAGACGGATGGGCTTCTTGAAAACATGCTCTCCGATCTGAAGCTGGATCCGGATCTGATGATAGCTCTTGTTTCTACCGTGAATTACTGTGGGAAATGGGCGGATCCTTTTCTAAAGAGCAAGACGAAGGATGGAACATTCCATGCCCCTTTAGGTGATGTGAAATGCAAGTATATGTGTACGGAAACGGGGCATGAGAATTTCTATGGAGATCATTTTGAATGTGTATCTTTGCCGCTTATTAACAATGGCAGCGTACGGTTCATTCTCCCGGAAGAAGGAATGACACCGGAAGAACTGCTGATGGATGAAGAACTCCTTCAGTTTTTGAACACAGAGTCCTATAAATGGGATAAAACAATAGAGGCCGCTAGTGTTCATATGGAAGTGCCGAAGTTCGATATCTCTTCTGACATAAAACTGAATGATTACCTGAAGGCTTTGGGAATAGAGGATCTATTTGAAGCGGGAGACGCCGATTTCAGTCCGCTGGTGGGTAAGAGTGATGAAAACTTCTACATGAATTCGATCGAACAGAACACACGTATCATGATCGATGAAGAAGGATGTAAAGCGGTTTCTGTTACAATCTTATTGGCCGGAGCCGGACAAACCAAAGAACATTTCGAATTCATCCTGGATCGGCCGTTCGTATTTGAAATCGTAAGTGATACGGGACTGCCTCTTTTCGTCGGCGTCGTGAATGATCCGACCATGTCCTGATGCGTCTTGAGCAGAAATAATCCGTAAGGTGAAATGTGAGACTGCAGATATAGTTCCATTTTTTGTGATTTTATCCGTAAAAGGGAGTGTGATTATACGGATAAAAATCGCTGTTAGGAAATCTTATGGGTAAATGCCGGAAAAGCACTGCTCCGTTATTTCACCCATCGCTTTCTGCAACTTATGCATCCCTTTTGGCAACTCGCGCAAAGGCCTATTGCGCGGGCTTTTCGGGGCTGGTATCCTCCGTCTTGAAAGAAAGACGAAGTAAGCGCGGCGGGTGGTCCGTCGGCAAGGCATCACTTGATGCCGGTGAAAACAGGAGGATGCAGCGATGATTTCAGTTACAGGAATATCGAAAAGTTTTGGAGATAAAAAAGTGCTCGATGATGTTTCTTTTACAGTGAATGACGGAGAGATCTTCGGATTGCTCGGTCCGTCGGGTGCAGGTAAGACGACGCTCATCAGAGTGCTGACCGGACAGCTTAAGTTTGAAGAGGGCGCGGCGCTGATCAATGGTAAGGATGTAAGGAAACTTGCCGGAACCGATAAGAAGCAGTTCGGTGTCATGATGGATGATTTCGGCCTCTATGAGAGACTGACCTGCTACCAGAACCTTTGCGTGTTTGCAGACATCTACGGGGTCGGCGACCGGGAGATCAGAAGAGTTCTGCAAGAAGTGAAGCTCACCGACGCCGAGAAAAAAGAAGTAAAGAAACTCAGTAAGGGCATGAAGGAGCGCCTGCGCCTCGCCAGAGCACTTCTGTCGAAGCCGAAAGTGCTTTTCCTGGATGAGCCAACAAGCGGACTGGATCCTCAGACCGCAAGTGAGATCCACGAGATCATTAAAAAGAGAAAAGATGCGGGTACGATCATTTTCCTGACGACACATAACATGGCAGAAGCGGAGAAGCTTTGCGACCATCTGGTGCTCCTGAACGAGGGAAAGATCGTGGAAAGAGGAGAGCCGAAGGAACTGTGCCTGAGGTACGATCACCAGAAGCGGATCGAGCTTGTGACCACAGACGGAGAGTGCTTTTCAATGGGAATGAATAAAGAAGATGCAGATGAGACCAGCAGGCAGATCGCGGCATATCTGAAGGATGGAAAACTTTCGACGATCCACTCGAAGGAGCCGAATCTGGAGACTGTGTTTATGGAACTTACGGGAAGAAAACTGGAGGTGTGAAAAATGAGAGAGGCAAGAGCGATTTTTAAAAAGCAGGTTCTGGATACGAGAAAGAACCGGGCGGTTCTTATTCAGTTTATCCTGTTTCCGATCATGACTATCGTAATGAGTAATGCAATCAAGGTGGACGATATGCCGGAGTTTTTCTACCTGAAACTTTTCGGCATCATGTATATGGCGATGGCGCCGATCGTGTCTATGAGCGCCATTATCTCGGAGGAAAAAGAAAAGGGCACTCTTCGGGCGCTGATGATGAGTAACGTCAACCCGGCATCTTACCTTATGGGTGTCGGCGTGTATGATTTTATCTGCTGCCTGATCGGCACGATGCTGATGAGTAAGTCCTGCGGTCTGGACGATGCGGCATGGTGGAATTATATGTGCGTGATCATGACCGGTCTTGTGATCTCCATCATCCTTGGCGCGGCAGTCGGGGTACTGGCGAAAGATCAGATGGCCGCGACAAGCCTTTCCGTTCCGGTGATGTGCATCTTTACTTTCCTTCCCATGATGGCCCAGTTTAACGGCACCATTGCCAAAGTTGCGAAGTTTTTCTACACACAGCAGCTTTATCTTGCACTTACGGATATAAATAATGTTAAGATAGGTACGGAAGGACTGATCATCGTCCTTGCCAATGCCGTGGTCATCATCGGATTCTTCATCTTCGCGTTCCATAAAGAAGGTCTCACCAATGAGTGAAAGAGGAAGGATCAGACCAAAGAATAATCGTTAGGTAGAGTCTAAGTAGTGAAGATTTCGATCAACATCAATCCGGAAAACCCGGAGACAGAGATCAGCGTGACATGCCCCCAGCTGACGCCGGAGGTGGAGAAGCTCATATCCATGATCCGTGTCATGGACAGTAAGCTCACGGTCAAAAAAGACGGCGAAGTCTTCCTTCTGGATATCCCGGAGATCCTCTATCTGGAAACGATGGAAAGAAAATGCTTCGTTTACACAGAGAATACTGTGTACGAAACAGACGCGAAAATGTACGAGCTCGAGCAGCAGCTTGCTGCCTCGGGCTTTTTCCGTGTGAGTAAATCCACACTTCTTCAGTTGAAACATATCAAGTCCCTGCGAACGGATCTCAACCACAGGATCCGCATCACGATGGATAACGGCGAGCAGCTGATCGCGTCGAGGATGTATGCGGATGAACTCCGCGAACGTCTGGGACTCCGATAGGCGATAAGAGGTAGAAGCAATGCGTAAGAAGATAGACATCATTGATAAGAAGAGCGCATCGGAATTCGTGCAGTGTACCTGTCTGGCATTTACCATGCAGACGATAGTTGCGACGATCGTTATGTTCATCACGAAGGCACCCGAGGTAACTGCAGAGCAGAGCCGCGTCAGCTCGATCTACGAGACGCCCGGATACCTTTCGAAAGAAACGCTCCTGCAGTTTATGATCGTTGCTCTTATGACTGCACTTTTCCGCCATATCTTTATGTCCGGTAAGATCGTAAAAGCACCGTCCGTCGCACTTCGCATCACTATGATGTTCGCGTCGGAGATCGCCATGCTCGGTGTCGTTGTCTGGAGATTCAAGTGGTTCCACTCCGTCCGTGTCGGACACTGGATCGGATTCCTCATCGGTGCGCTCCCGTGCCTGATCGCGGGGATCATCCTGGCATTTAAGACAGAATGCCGTGAGAATGAAGCAATGAATGCCGCCCTGAAGAAGAAACAGGAAGAGGAGAAGTAATGCGGATTTTTCTATTGGTTTGCGAGGAGCAAATAAAGGAGCGATTCCGCAGACGCGGAGCGGCGAGGACCAGCGACGTATTTGACTCCTCGCAAAAAAGACAATAAAAAATCCTCACGTTGATCTACCATTGGGGATGATATGGCCAAAGCGTGAGGATGAGGATAATAGTATTGCCATCGATATTGAAGCTACGGTGACAAATTGATTGTAGTGTACAAAAGGGTTCTTTTCAATTAGAATAGTCCTTGATACTATAACAATATTTCGCGAAGGGGCATTATCGATAAATGTTAAATTCTCTTGAAAATTCGCTTGGAATTGAATTTTCCGATGTTGAGTATCCTGTTAAAATTCGCCGTGACCGCCTCTCCAGGTTCCCGAACTACGAGATGGAGAGTCACTGGCATGATGATGTGGAATTCCTGGTCGTCCAGAGCGGAAAGATGCGCTGCTTCGTCAACGGCGAGCAGTTCGAGATATCTCAGGACGAAGGTGTTTTTATCAATTCACGACAAATGCATTTTGTCCAGTCCGACGGTAAGCGTGACTGTGAGTTTATTGTCGTCCGATTTCATCCGGTGCTGCTGTGCTCGACGAACGAGATCGAGAATCATTTTGTGCTTCCGGTCATCGAGAACGAGAGCTTCCCGTACCAGATCCTGTCTCCTGAAATTGCCTGGCAGAGAAGTGTTATAGACTCACTTCTTCGTATATACTATATGAGATATGAAACGACGCTGATGCTCGGCGCGCAGGGGCAGTTTTTCAGCATCTGGGAGCAGATCTTCCTGCACCTGGGAAAAGCACCTGCAAAGAACAGAGAGAGCACACCTCAGCTGACACAGCTGAAGAACATGATCTCTTTCATTGCCGCCAACTATCACGGCAAGGTCACGCTGGACGATATCCGTCTGTCGGGCAATGTCGGTAAGACGAGCTGCTGCCAGATATTCCAGAAATATCTGAACCAGACACCGATCAATTACCTGACGGTATTCCGTCTGAGAAAAGGCGCGGAGCTTCTGATGAAATCTGATATGCCGATCGTGGATATCGCGTACGAAGTCGGATTCTCGGGGGCGAGTTATTTTGCCGAGGCATTTAAGAAACACATGGGTGAGATGCCCAGTGAATACAGAAAGAAGCATCGGACCGTAAGTGAGGAGAGAAGATGAGCGATTGCGAGAGATGTTCAAACTACGTATACGATGAAATCGAGGACGGTTACTTCTGCGAGGCGCCGATCGATCAGGATGCCTGGGAGCGCCTGATGGAAGGATCGCAGAAAGACTGCCCGTACTACATCGAAGACGGAGAATATAAGACAGTAAATAAGCAGATCTGATACGCCGTTGGCGGGACATAATTTGAGACAGAAGTAAGAGGGTTTGTTAGAGGGGTTATGAGAAAGAAGTATAGAGAGCTATTTCATGAGATGAAGCCGTACCGGCGGGAGTTTATCCTGGGCCCGGCAGCGAAGCTTTTCGAGGCGATCCTCGAGCTGTTCCTGCCGATCCTGATGGGTAAGATCGTGGACACCGGATTCTCATCGGAAAGTAAGGGATTTATCGTACGTACCGCGTTTCTGATGTTCGGTATGGCCGCGATGGGACTTGCGGCTGCGGCGGTCTGCCAGTACTGTGCGGCAAGAGCCTGTTCGGGTGTCGGCGCGAGACTTCGTGACCGTCTTCTGACCAAGGTCAATTCCCTTTCCGTAGCGCAGCAGGAAAAGTGCGGTGTATCGTTCCTGAACGTTGCCATGACATCGGATGTTAACCAGGTCTGCACAGGTGTGTCGATGTTCATCCGACTGGTGTTCCGCGCACCGTTCATCACGATCGGCGGTATCGTCGCGGCGATCATTCTCGATGCGCCGATGTCGATCGTCATCGGATTCGGATCATTCCTGTTCCTGATCACACTGCTTTCGATCATCCGAGTGACATTCGTACGTTATAAGATCGTACAGAAGAAACTCGATAACATCAGTGGTGTCATCAATGAGCGCCTCGCGGGCATCCGTGTCGTACGTGCTTTTTCCCGTGAGAAGCACCATCAGGATCTGACCGATGAGGCCAGTAACATCTACGCGGATGAGACGATCAAAGTGGCGAAGTACTCCGCGCTTCTCCGTCCGATCACGATCCTTATCATGAATGCGTCAGTCGTGTTCATCCTCTGGATCGGCGGCT